>JAIRMA010000097.1 GCA_031259085.1 Christensenellaceae bacterium | reverse complement strand
CGACCTCATTCGTTTCTCGACCGTTTCGGCACTTTTTGGGTCGATTTTAAGTGCCTTATCTAACTATTTTGTTTCTTGCGGAGGATTCGCGCAAGGTCTTGTTTAAACCCTTGACCATGGTGTCAATCCTACACAGAGCAATATAATGAGTATAGAAATATGCGAAATGGGATTGAGGGCATGATCCGTACTGCGCGGAGGTATAATATAGACAAGATTCCAGTGTTTGGTCAAGGGCCGACGGACTTATGGATGAAATATAAAATAGAAGCAGTCAATTTTCGAAATATTTATAAGGGTTTTAAGAAGAAAGGCAAACGTCTTAATGCAAAAAAAAACAAATAATAAAAGGAAATAAGCACAAAAAAGAGGCAAAAGCTCTGTGATTTGTGAAAAAAATGTTATAAATATTAATAATAAAGGTGAAAATCTAGCATTTTAGAATTAAAGTGTAAGATCTTCAGTGAAATTTTGAAAGAGGGGAAATTTTTGAAATTTTCTAAAAGTCTTTTGTTGGTTTAATCATTTATATAGAAGTTTTCATGTGTTCGGCCTGATAAAATATTGACTTTTGTCATTCTATATGGTAAAATAAATACGACGAAGGAAGATGGTGCGAGAGAATACATCTCGTATTCTGGTGCGCTTTCAGAAAGTCAAAAATAGAGTCAGCTATAAGAATATTGAAGAGTATGGTTGAGAAAATTGAATTCAACAAATGCGGGACAACGTTACTGTTGATATGCTTTCTCATCGTTAACATTATGACATTTGTGACGCTTTTTAGTTCTGCCTTTCTCCTTGCAAATGCTACCACGATACCATCATTCACATACTCAAATTATTCTGGATATACCATCGTACAGAAATTTGAGTACAATGTTGGAACCGCAGAACCCAAGTATATTGTTTTTTACAAGAGTAATGCAGGGATCAAGTATGTTCGCAATAAATATTTGGGGAACTCGATGTATCATACCAAAGGTCGAACCACAACGTTAGAGTAAACCGAAACTAAAGGTGATTCTTTCTCTATTGGCGGTTCCGTGGAGGCCTCTATTGGCGCAAAAGCTGGTTTTTTTGGCTCAGGAGCCGCATGGGAAGTGTCTCTTAAGGTTGGATATACTCATACCTGGGCAAATGACAAAGGGCAATCCGTTGCTTACACTATTCCAGCGTCTGTTGTTAGCGGCAGTTATATATTAGCCGAAGCGATAGATGCGACCGAGTTTATCATTGATGTATACGATGCACGTGGAAAACAGTGACTGAAACATATCAGGATGGGAAAAAGACGAAGACTCGTAATGTTCGAGTCCATGATAGTTATAGCAAAACCAAAAAATGCATCTTTGTCTAATTTCCAAATGCATATGGCTACGAAAGGCACGACACCTTTCTATGAACTACTAAAAGTCGGTTAAAAGAAGATACGAAAATGAATAACAAAATTTCACGTCAAGACAATCTATTATCAAAATAGGGGTTTTACTTCTGCAGTTTGCCGTTATTTCGGTGGTGTATGCAGTAAGTTTTCACACATCGTTGGCGGCATATGCCGCAACAACGGCTCCAAGTAGGGCTACGGCCACGTGGGAAAAAGCTGGCGAAGTTTCTGATGGTGGGTATCGCTATATCGTGTATAAACACAAGACCGATGTCCGCGAAACAGTGCTTGAAAAGTATCTTAAAGTTGCTCACAACCCCGCTGTGGCAGATACGGAATGTAGATATCAAATCTCCAGTTCGACTACGCATGAACTCACGATTGATGGAACATTAAAAGTTTCTGGCGAAGTTGGGTTTATTGCCAGTGGCACAGCATCAATCGCCGTATCGATTGGCGTTGCATGGACGTGGACGTCGTCGGTTGGACTTATTTACGGTGAAACATTAAGTACTCTCGACTCGGCGGGTATTTATCAGATTATTCTGTACACAAAGATTCGACAGTACGCTATTGACCGTTATGCTCCGCACTATGTGACAAAAACAAGAACTTATGAGGTACAGGAAGGTAAAAAGACAGTCACTAAAACTGAAACCTATCAAGTTCAAGAGGGTTGGACCTATATTGGTACCGAAACACAGTTTTTCTTTGAAAAGGATGTCCATACAGGATTGGTCTGTTATAATGAAGCGCGGCTTGTGAAGCTACAATCATTACCTACTATTGTTGGCTAAGCATACGTGTATTTTACATTATCTCAGCGATGGAGGTCAAACATATGCATTGTCCATCCATCGCCATTTGTTGGAGGGACAATGAAAAGATTTTTATCTATTGTACTAAGTGCGTTACTCTTTTCGGTATCATTATTTTCTCTTTTATCATGCAAAGAAGATACTATTCCCACTAAAGAATATGCTTTTTCTTATCATGATATTGAAGCAGTGAATTACGAAATTTTTTTAGGAAGCTTGGTTGACAAGAGGGTTGTTCGGATTCCGCTTGTTTTTGATTATGAGTTGCCTGAAACTAATATCGAATGCGATATTATTGGTGTAAAGGACAATTTGGGCGATGACCTATCTGAGATTTCCGTTGATTTCAAGTCCTTAAGTTTTACGACAGATGACGACACAAAATTCCTTATTGCCAATATAGACATGGAGATAAAACTCTCGGCAATGGATTCTTTCTCAACCAAAATCATTAAAACTGTTCTTGTTAGACTTGCTGGTAAAGACTTTTCGTGCAGAGTAAATATACAAATTATAAACCGTTCATCGTTTGGAGTATATAGAAACATCAATAAACAATTGATGCCGAGTGATAATATAGGCACTTTTGTTGTCTATGGGAGCACGTTCCAAGAACATGTTGGTGCAGAATGCAATGACAACATTACGATAAATAAAATATGTTATTCGGATAAAATTCAAATATCTGGCTTTGATTTTTTTAAATATTCTGGTGATGATCCCACGCATCTTTCAATAGAGAACAATTTGCATATTGATCAAGAATTTAATCGCAATGATGTTTTTTCAGCTTCGTGGGAGATTGTGCCAAATATCGTTGCAGACAAGTATTTTGGTAGAGAAGTGCTGATTTTTTATACGTTAAACAAGACACGTGAAGAATTTGTAGATTCGTATTTCAGAGCGTTCTGCTATTATAGCAATTTGTATGGATTAATTGGTGTCTAATGAAAAAGGCTATATTTGTTTGCTTGTCATGCATGATTGTAACGGCAGGGCTATTGGCTCTTGTTATATATTTTGCATTGCCTCGCGAAGATAACGAATACGCACCTCTCTATGTGCCTTCAGATGATGAAACTCTCAAATACGACATAACTGCATTTACAGAATTTGATATTTTCAAGAAGGAATTATATCGGTACAACAGTTATGACGCGTCGTTAAGTTATGATGCGTCCATAGCGCATGAAACATTCATGGTTGATGACACTGCCGTAAAGATTGGCGACGTTGTAACGAAGGACTCAGTTGTTGGTGTTTATGATGCATTAATGGTTCGTTCTACGGTCAATGGGCGAATTGTAAATATTGCGGATATAAATAGTTGCAAAAACATCACTATTCTTAACGCTGATGCTTTTGAAATACAGATATATGTGCACCAAAGTGAATTTTATGATATATCTCTGTCATCTACGTTTGCTGGAGTTTTGCCTAATGGGAGCGAGTTTGTGCTTGCGATTAAGCAGATTCACTATGAGGTTGTTGCGGGCTATGTCCAGCTAGATTTGTATCCGCAGACGGTAAATTATGATATTCTACCGGGTATAAATATTGAAGTCCGAAGATACTTGGATAAGGATGAGTGCTCCTATTTTATAAGCATAGATGCATTTTTCGTAAATGGCGGTGATATTTTTCGCGAAGACACATATTTTGCTTTTGTACAGAAAAAATACGATAATGAGAGCAAAAGCTATGTTTTCAGTGAGATATATATTAAGACGGGTCGCCGAATCGGAGATATGGTTGGGATATATATAATAGACGACAATGTAACGCTCTTGTTGAGGTCAAAATGACCGCAATTATACTACAGTGCATATCAAAAAGCTTTGGAACGAAACAAATATTATCTGATGCATCTCTTAAAATACAACAGGGGGCTTTTTTTGCTATTACTGGGGCATCGGGTTCGGGGAAAAGCACGTTACTTAATATTATTGGATTACTGGATTTTCCAGATCATGGCGAATACTTTTGGGGGACTCAAAAGTTAAGTCTGCAGGACAAAAGCTGTCACGCAAAAATACGTAATGAATCCATCGGTTTCATTTTTCAAAGCTACAATCTTTTAGGAGGCTATACTGCCAAGGAGAATATTTTATTACCTCTTTTGTATAGCAAAAAGAAGAAGCGCGACACCGATAGATTTAATCAAATAGTGAGTAGTTTGGGATTAAACAATATTCTCGCGTCTAATGTGAACATTCTTTCTGGTGGTGAGAAACAACGTGTCGCAATTGCCCGCGCTTTGATTAATAGTCCAACAGTTATTATATGTGATGAGCCTACGGGCAACTTGGATGCAAAGAATGCTACAGGAGTGTTGGAAATCCTAAAAAAAGAGAATGACAATGGTGTAACCATTGTTTTCGTTACCCATAGTTCGGATTTCGATAAGTACTATTCCGAAAAGGTCGAAATCAAAGATGGGGGTATTCAAAAATGCTGAATATAGCAGTTCACGCATGGAAAACCATGCTTGTTAATCCTAAAAGAGTTGTTCTTACTATTTTGGGAATTGTGATTTCTTCTGCTTTTTTTGTGGTGGCATCGGTATTCACTAACGCTATCGTTTCAATGCAAATAGACAAGTATGAAAATTTTAATCCTTACGTTGTTTATATTTCACAACCATTATATAACGAACAGATTCAAAATATAGCTGACAAATTTGGAGACGCAAAAGTTTTGCCTTATTATGAGGACAATTCGTATGTTTTGCATGAGCCGATGGATAACGATACTCGTTCGGTTTATGGGCGATTAATAGGCACAATCCAAGATTTTAATGATTATGTGGTTCCGAGTGTTGATTCGGCCAATTCGGTACAACAAGTCACATTACTATACGGTCGTGCCTTTTCCGAAGAGGATTTTCTGCTAAATCGCAGAGTAGCAATTATTAGCAATTCGTATTGTAAGATGTTTTTTGGGGATGAAAACCCATTAGGAAAAACAGTGAGTTTGAAAAATAATGCAGAATATTTTATTATTGGCGTATTAAAAGACACTGATGATATTTTTAGAAGTATTTCTAAATTTAATAAGCAAGTACAAGATGGCGAGAACAGTGAGTTGGTTATCCCTATTTACGTGCCAGAAACATGTTTAAGTCAACCTGCGAGAGCGCAAGCAGAGAGTGTTGCAATCGTATTTCCCAAGGTGGATATTTCGTCCGCACGAGATTTAATTATTAGTGAAATAGGTGGATCATCGATAACAACCAATGTTTATACAAGGGCTGAAATAATTGCCGATATAGTTCGAGATTCCGATAGGATAAATCAAACCATACATATGCTTATGGTAATAATGTTGTTTATGTCTGGAATTAGTTTGTTTGTAATTTTAATGTTTTCATTCAAGGATAGGGTAAAAGAGATTGCAATAAGAAAAGCGATAGGTGCAAATGACGGACATGTGTTGTTGCAGTTTTCTTTTGAATCCTTCTATCATGGAACTATTGGCGGTTTCATTGGTATTTTACTTGGAATAATTGTAGTTGTTGCGGTTGCTCCGTTTGTAATGCAAGCGTCTATCTCGACAATACTCTTATCAATATCGTGGACAACGTTGGCTATTCCATTGTTATCCGCAATAATTGTAGCGCAATTGTTTAGTTTTTTGCCAGCATTATCTGTAGTGATGCGAAGGAACGTGATAGCATCGTTACAAAACGAAAATTAATAGCGATAGGAGATGAAAAAATGAAAATAAAACAAATGATTCAAAATAGAAATATGGTAACCAAAAAGGTTATTGCTTATTTTCTCATAATGGCCATTTTAGTCACATTTCTTGTTACTGCTATAATAATATCTTTTGAGTTTAATCCTGAAAAAAAGCGTTATGTCCCCCGCTTAGATAATAATGTCACAACAGATTCAATCTCTTCATCAGGATATAAATATTTGCAATTGAAATACGATGACATTGAAAGCACATATTCAGCGGTTGGGAATGTGCAATTTTTGGGAATAGAAACATGTCATGTTCCGATTGATGCAGAAATTTTTGTTAAAGTTGGACAAATAGTTACACAGGATATTCCTATTTATACCCATTATGGTGAACTCTATTATTACGATGAAACTGCACGCGTTATAAGCTTTGATAACGATGGGGGAGAGCAACAAATATCTCTTGAAACATTATCAAATCAGGTAATTTCAGTGGATTTGCCAGTGGTCTATTATGAAATGCTTGTTTCAGATAGTGTTGAAGTTCGTATAGTGAATAATGGTGAGTCGTTTATTATTTATGAGCATATGACGCCATTTTATGATGCGTCTGAGATGAAATACAGATTGGTTTTTTCTGATATTGATGTATTGCTATTGAATGGATTTTCGGTGCAAGTTTATATGTCGGTTGCGCTACGAAAAAATGTTTTATTATTAGACAAGAGATGTACAATTGCACTAAACGATAATGTACTGATAGCGAGGAGCGTCTCTTGGGATGGAGGTGTTTTACGCACTGCGGAAGAAGAACTAATTGTTGAAGATGAGATATTGAGTTATTTCATTATTAAGGATAATGGGTGCGCAGGAAAGTATTATGCATATTATTTAGGTAATTATGATTGGCATTTAGCTAATGAGCAATAATCGGAGGAGGTATGTATTCATACTTCAACTATGTGCATATTATATACTTAATACTATGCCCCGTCTTATTGATGGGTTGCTATTATTTGTTTAGAAATAGAAGCATCAAGACAAAGACGATATTTTTGCTTGCATGTGTAGCGATTAGTGCGGCTTTTGAGCTATATGATACCTTTGCTTATGTTACGAGATACGGTTGGATAACAGTGTTTTATAATCTACCATTATTCGCTTGCGACTTGAACATATTCATTTTACCGATAGCAATCATTATGCACTTGCTTGGACGAGATAGACCTTTCCTAAATAAGTATGTGCTTTATTTTTCTACATCGGGACCCATATTTACGTTGTTTGTTCCGTGGATAACGAGTGGAATTTATTCTTAGTACTCAAACGAAATCTTAGGTACTTTTTTGCCGCATATATTATATATACTGGTCGCAGTATTATATGTAAAATTCTACCATATACATTTGTCATCGCGGAGTCCATGGAAGGTATGGTTGCTTGTTAGCTCGCTCATAACTGCCGTTCATGGTATAAACCTAATACTAATTTTTTCAGGTATTTTTACAGAAGCAAATTATATGTTTACTGGACATGGTGTTACGGTGGAAGCAGCAAAAGGCTTAATTAACATTTTTGGCGGGGATAACCCATACATAAGAGCCTACATTCTCATTATGATAGGGTACACATTAATGAGTGTCCTGTTTTATATGATTCATAGAATATTTGAAACGGAATGGATGAGTGATATTAGAGTTCGAATGAATGAGAACATAAAAAGGTTACATGGAGGTGGTAAGAAAAAAGAAGAAAGGAACTTAAAAACTGATCATTAATTATCAAAGTGGGTGTAGTTCTGGGAAAATAATGCGTTTAGATTGAGGAAGTGCAGTTAACCAAAATTAATAGTTAAGATCTGATGAAGATATTATCAAATATTATTGCTAACAAATAAATATATGGCGAAAAATGACATAACAACTCATGGATTAGGCATGTTTCAACTTAGTAGCTATTTTGTGTACATTTGACATGAGACCCTTTTTTTGCTTCTTAATGCGATTTTAATAGATTTTTAGATAATTGTCAATGTGTCATAATAAGGGCAAACGCGTGAATTAAAATCATAGCTTAAATCGGTTTAACAAACGCATTTAATAATTGCTAAACTATTGCATTTCTTCCTTAAAAAATATAATTCACAGAAGATAATGTAGCTTATCTTAGAAATAGCAGAGAATCTTATCTAAATTGCGCCGATAAAAGTCATTTAACAAATTTCAAAAAGTGATCCTCGTTAAAATTTAACTGGAGATCTAACACTTTGATTTTAAAATGCTAGATTTCCACCTTGATCATTGATATTTATAACAACAATTTTAGCATGAATTACTCTTTAAAAAACTATCGATAAATATAGTTGTTTGCAACATACACCTAGTAATTTTTAAGTGTGTCGTATCTATTATAGATAGTAAAAATGTGTTTACAAAAGAGCATCTGTTTAGTATAATTAACAAGAGTTACTTTAACCCAAAATTTTTAAGGAGTATGTCCTTGTCTTTATCGAATTTAATTGAAAATAAAAACTCCAATATTAACATTGATACATTAGACGCACCGCTTAAAATTGATGAATCCATTTGTCCGTTTAACCCTATCTCAAATCTAGACACAGTAGAAATGGATAACATTAATCCTGAAATGGATCATAAGTTAACTGCAAACGATGCCTTTGAGAAAATCAGAGCGCTATATAAAAACACAGCGTTACAAGGCGCTGCGTTTGAGGAATTTCTAATCCTTTATATGATCACTGATCCTCAGTATAGATCTGTCATAGATTCTATTAAAAAATGGCAAGATTGGCAAGAAGAATTGGAATTCGACAGCTGTAAAGATTTGGGAATTGACGTAATTGCAAAGACTAAGACTGGTGATTATTGGGCAATCCAATGTAAATTTTACAATCCAACCGCTTTAATAGATAAATCTGACGTATCAAAATTCATTACTCAAGCGACAAAACGCTTCCGTGTTAATGGTGTTGAGAAGAATTTTTCACTGGCTGTTTTTGTAACAACAACAAACAATTTTACCGATAATGCAATAACTTCACTATTACATCAGTCTACACCCGCAATTAAAATAACACTTTCTAATTTTGAGGGCTCCCAAGTTAATTGGGATAAATTATTAAAGGGAATAACTGGAGAAGACGCAAGACCAATTATATATCAACCTTTTGATTATCAACAAATGGCAATTAATACTGCAATTGAATATTATAAGACACACACACGCGGCAAGCTAACTATGGCATGCGGGACTGGTAAAACTTTAGTATCTCTGCATATCGCTCAAATATTAGCAACAGATACTAAATTAGTGTTGTTTTGTGTGCCGTCGATTTCCCTTGTAGCTCAAATTCTGAGGGAATGGTCAAATCAATCGAAATACGGCAAACTAAATTTTATTTGTGTTTGTTCGGATTCTAACGTATCACGAGCAAAACATAAAACCAATATTACAGATGATAATGATGAGCCCCTATACACAACTTTAGACCTTGCTTATCCCGCGTCTACTAATGCTGAGAATGTTATTAACAATTACAATAAAGCTTGCAAAAATGAAATAACTGCTATTTTTGCAACATACCAATCAATTGATGTCATAACTAAAGCTCACGAACTTGGATTACCACAATTTGATTTGATTATATGTGATGAGGCCCATAGAACTACAGGAATACATAAAAGCACAACTGAAGATGTTTCTTGCTTTATAAGGGTCCATGAAGATAGTAATGTTAATGGTAAATTAAGATTATATATGACGGCGACTCCTAGAATATATGACAGTCGATCTAAAGAACACGCTAATCGTGAGAATATAGTGTTATATTCTATGGATGATGTTGAAAAATATGGGGAAACTATATATCAGATATCGTTCAAAGAGGCTGTTGAGCGCGGATGTTTAACTGACTATAAAGTAATGACACTGACCATAAATGAAGATATAATACCTTTTAACGATATTAAGAATGTTTTAGACGTGCCAGATGAGACTGGAAAACGTAAACCTCAAAAGCAGTTGGATTTAGAAATAGGAACTACCGCTAAGTTATTAGGCTGCATTAATGCTATGTCTAAACATTATTATTCAAAAACCGATGCTATAAGACGTGATGATCCTAGTCACATGAAAAAAGTGCTCGCATATTGTCAAAACATCAAGCTTTCAAAGGCTGTATCCGCTACATTTAATATGTTATCAGAACAATACATAAGAGATAGAGATAGTACAGAAATAGACATGGTAGAAAGTCGTCATATAGATGGAACTATGTCATCATCTAAGAGGGACTCTCTCTTATCATGGATAAAGAGAACAAATGATTGTAAAGGCAAAATTCTAACAAATGTTAAGTGCCTAACTGAGGGGATTGATGTTCCAGACCTTGATGGCATAATTTTTTTGTCAAAGAAAAACTCAGTAATTGACATAATACAATCTGTAGGCAGAGTCATGAGACGATCAATTGACAAAAAATTTGGTTACTTGATAATCCCTGTAATAATTCCTAGTGATGGAGATGCCTCAACTGTTTTATCATACAGTGACACGCACAGACTTATTTGGAATGTGATTAATGCACTAAGGGCGCATGACCCTGATATTGATGAAATGATTCATCAAATTGTATATAACATTGAAAAACCTCCGAAATTTGAAATTGTTAATACGGATGAACGTCTTATCAATGCTAATAAAAATAAGAAAGCTGAATTTGATCAAATGCAGATCAACCTATTTAAACAGCTAATGCATAGACATAATGAGATTGTAGATTTAATATATGGTAAACTAATTGAAAATTCAAGTATAACATTCCTTTGGTATAATTGGGCTAAGAATATTCAAGAAATAGCTGATAGACATATTGACAAACTGACTAAGTTATCTAACAGTGATAAATACAACAGAATGTTTGATGATTTTGTTAAAAAATTGTCAAACGACATTAGCAACGGAAGTCTGTCAAGACAATCGGTAATTGAAATGCTCGCACAACACAAGATTACGGAGCCTGTTTTTAATGCACTATTTAAGAAGTTTGAATTTACTAAGCATAACCCAATGTCTATCGAAATCGATGCATTTCTAGATAGGATTAAAGAAGATTCTGATATTGATGGAAATAACGTTTTAAGAAAATTTTACGAGAATGTGAAGTCCTTTGCCAGTTCAATTGACAATGACAAAGGTCGTCAAGCTATTGTTGTTAAGTTATACAACTCATTTTTTAAAGAGGCCTTTCCTGATACTGCTAAGGATCTAGGGATTGTATACACACCTATACCAATCGTAGATTTCATAATAAATTCAGTAGACGACATTGCAAAGGCCGAGTTTGGAGTCGGGTTGACTGATGAGGGTGTCAATATTATCGATCCGTTTACTGGAACTGGAACATTCATAACAAGATTGTTACAAAGCAAAGTTATAAAAGATAAAGACCTCAAGCGAAAGTACGAAAAAGAAATATTTATCTGTGAAATTGTATTGCTAGCTTATTACATTGCAACAGTTAATATCGAGACAGAATATTCTATTCGCAAAAAAAATGAAGAATATGAGCCGTTTAAAGGTGCGTGCTTAGCTGACACGTTTCAAACAGGTGAAAACGATCAACTGGTAATAGATAACTCTGAAAATGCTGAACGTATAATCAAACTAAGAAATACGAAGATGACAGTAATTATGGGCAATCCTCCGTATTCTGTGAATGGGAGTAAAAATGAGTTATCAAAAACGATCACGTATCCAAAGCTTGATGCTAGTATTCAGAAACACTATATTATGGATTCTCATATTAGGAATATTAAATCTCTTTATGATAGTTATATTAGATCGTTTAGATATGCTACAGATAAAATAGGAAATGATAACGGAATAATTGCATATGTAACAAACGGGAGTTGGATAACAACTACAAGTAATGATGCACTAAGATTATCGTTTGAAAAAGAGTTTTCCAAAATTTATATATTCGATTTAAGGGGCGACGGGCGGACAACTGGTGACATTAGATTAAAAGAAGGCGCAGGGGTGTTTGGAGAATGGTCTCGCACTCCTGTCACTATTGCAATTTTTGTGAAAAAGAAGGATTTCATTGGGAAAGCTACAATACATTATCGTGATATAGGTAATTATCTAACAAAAACTGAGAAATTTAAGATAATTGAAAATGCACGATCTTTTTTATCGGACACGATGCCAGAAATGATAACATTAACTCCTAATAAACAAGGCGATTGGCTAAAAAAACGGAATGTCGGGTTTGAAAGATTTTATCCATTAGCTCCAGATAGAACGAGCAATTATTTACCAAATGCAGATAGCGTTTTCTCAGTCTTTACCTTGGGAGTTGCAACAGGAAGAGATCATTGGGTTGTATGCTTAACGAATGATAAACTAAGATCAAAAGTGTCTAAAACTATTAATCATTATAATCAACAAATTGTTAATGGGGCTATGGATGACGATCCCAAAAAAATATCATTGAATGAGGATCTAAAAAAACATCTTAAACGGCAGAGTAAAACTACATACTGTGATGGAAATATCAGAAATTATTTGTATCGTCCATTTAGTAATAGGTTGTTATATTATTGTAATATTTTTGTTGATTCACCACGTATGTTTAAATCATTCTTTCCTTCATCCGATTCTGAAAATCTAATAATTTCTATATCAGGGCCCAGTGGAAAAAATGACTTTTCTGTCTTGATCTCTGACAAAATTGTTGATTACAGTATGTTAGAATCAACACGATGCTTCCCCCTGTATTATTATGAAAACCCTGAAAATACAACCTCCAATCAGCTATGTTTAGCCATGCCTTTCCCTAAAAATGCAATAGGATCACGTAGCGATGGAATAACTGATTATTTTGCTTCTCGAATAAACACGAAATATAATGAGAAAATTGAGAAAATTGATATCTTCTTTTATGTGTATGGAATCTTGCATAGCAGACAATACACTAAATCATTTAAAGATGATCTTAAATTGTCTCTTCCACGAATTCCAATTGTAGAAAGCATTTCTGACTTTTGGAAATTTTCTAAAGCGGGTAGAAATTTAGCTGATCTCCATTTAAATTATGACAAAGTACCCCATCAAGAGAGTGTTAAAATTGTGGGTGATCAATCTAATTTAGAAGTCAGTAAAATGATGTTTCAAGTTAATGATAATATTATAGATAAGAGTACAATTATTTTTAATAATAGAATGAAAATTGCGAATATCCCAATTAGCGCTTATGATTATGTATTAAATGGGCGTAGCGCAATAGGGCATGTTATGGAATGGTATCGAACTAAACGTGATGTACAGAGTGGAATCACAACAGATCCTAATGACTACTGTATTGAGCAGAACAATCCTAGATATATTCTAGACCTACTCTTATCTGTCATTTCATTAAGCGTGAAGACTCTTGATATAGTTAACAGTTTGCCAAAATTGGATTTGATTGATGACTCATCGATCCTCATTTAATGCTACTTTTTTACGTGCATTCTTTTTTTGTAATGATCTTATATAACTAATTATTAACACTAAACAAAACACACATAAATTTGTTAAGATCACGCTCGATCCGACTGGTGTTGATAAAACAAAAGAAGCAAATATGCCAATTAAAAAGCAAATTGTGGCAAGCACCCCAGATGCAATAGCAACTTTTTTATAACTTTTAAACAATCTAATTGATGTAAGTGGCGGGAAAATAATTAAACCCGATATTAACATTGCGCCCATCATTCTCATGCCTACTACCACAATCAATGCTGTCATAAAAGCGGTAAATAAATTATAAAAGTCAACCTTAATACCAGATGCCTTAGTAAAACTCGAATCAAATGTTAATGCGAAATTTTTAGTATAGAATAAAATATATAATATTATTACTACACTAGAGGTTATGATACAAATAATCAGGTCTGATTGAGTCAGAGTTAAAATGCTACCAAACATGTACTGAGACATGTCTGAATTCATCCCAGATGTCAATGAAAATGTTGTAATACCTATAGCTAATGCACTGACCGATATCAATGCAATGGCTGCATCACCTTTTGTCTTGCTATTTTCTCTGAGTCGCAAGAGTAGGAACGCAACAATTAATATGATAGGTATAGTAGTTTGCAAAGCTGGAAGCCCCAGCGCAACTGCTAAGGCAAGAATGCCAAACCCCACATGGGATAATCCATCGCCAATCATTGAATAGCGTTTTAAGACCAGATTAACACCGAGAAGCCCAGCGCAAAGTGAGGTAAGAAAACCTACGATCAAAGCGCGCCATATAAACTCAAACTTGAGAAGCACTAAAATCATGTCTAGATTCACTATAATTCCCCCGTTGCATGCATAGCAACATGCAACTTATCTTTGCTTTTCAAATAGTCTTCTGTGCTCCCAAAAAATACAACTTTAGAATTCATATGCAAAATCTTATTTGCTTGAGAAAAAACATTATTTAAATCATGACTAATCATTATTATAGTCATTCCATCTTTATTTAAATCCAAAATAAGTTGGTAAAGTTCTTTTGTGCTCACTGAATCAAGGCCATTCATTGGCTCATCTAATACTAATAGTGTGCTTGAAGCGCATAAGGCACGAGCAATCAAAGTGCGTCGTTGTTGTCCAAACGATAATTCGTTATATGATTTATGTCTTAAATCTAAGATGCTTAATTTAATCA
This sequence comes from Christensenellaceae bacterium, assembly GCA_031259085.1. Classification (GTDB taxonomy): domain Bacteria; phylum Bacillota; class Clostridia; order Christensenellales; family DTU072; genus JAITLB01. The sequence goes on along the minus strand of JAIRMA010000097.1, from coordinate 7,828 downwards.
TATTAAATTCTGCAAGCTTTTTATCCGATTTATTGTAAAACAATAAATATTTTCTCGAATTGACGCAACCTGACAATACTACTTCTTCGACACTCGCAGGAAAATCTTTTGCAACATTTGTCTGCTGCGGAAGATATCCAATGCGAGGTCGATTAACTATATCAAATTCTATTTTTCCATAATCAGGTTTAATTAATCCAAGAATCACTTTCATTAATGTGGTTTTTCCTGATCCGTTTTCACCTACTATACATAAATAATCGCCCTTATTAATTGAAAAACTTGCATTATCCACAGCCTTTTTTTCTTCATATGAAGCGGTTATGTTTTTTACATGCAAAAAACTCATTTATCCTATCCTTAATTATATTATGGATTCAAAGCTAACCTTAATGCTTCTAAATTTGATTCCATTATCTCTAAATAACTAATCCCATTATCGAATTCCTCCTGTGTAGGTCTTTCCGCTGAATGCAAAAGTGCCGTTTTACAACCTGTTGCCTCTGCAATAGTATTTGCGGCCCCCATGTCACTTAATTCAACATAAAATACATATGGTATGTTTTCAGTTCTAACTATCTCTATTAACCCTGCAATAGTAGCTGGTGTTATGTCTGCATCATGAGCGCAACCTACTAGAGCGGCTGAATACTCAAGCCCAAATTCATCAACCAAATATCTAAATGGGAATCTATCCGCCACCACAATCTTTTTCAACGTTGCAGTAGCTATCATTTCAGTATAATCAGCTTGTAATTTTGTGAGTTTCTCATTATATGCATCTGTGTTTGTCTTGTACTTTTCTGCATTATCAGAATCTGAGCTAACTAATAAATTTTTTACACCTGTCACTATCAATTTGACATTTGCAGGTGATAACCATATATGCTCATCAATTTCAGCGTCTTCATCGCCATCATCATGATCATGATCTGCATCGCTCTCTTCGCCATCATCGTGATCATGTTCATCTTCGTCTTGCATGCCAGGTACTAGCTCTTCCTCTTTTGCCGTCACAAAATCTAATAGTTTGACTAATTTTACTGAATCTTTAATAGTTGATTCAGATTCGATAGCCTTAACAACTGCAGCATCATTAGGCCCGCCTATGTATATAAACATATCGCTAGACGCAATAGTTACAATATCATTTGCTGTGGGCTCGTAAGAATGAACTTCAGCACCAGGATTTAACAGTAACGTAACTTTTGCTGAATCACCAACAATGTTTTTTACAAAATCATAGATCGGGAACGTGGTTACTGTGATTTTGTATCCAGTGCTTTCTTGATCACTACAACCAGCTTGGATAAAACCAAATAACAATATTGATAATATTAAGCATAATATTAGTATTATGTTTTTACTTTTCATAAAGAACCTCGTTTTGATTTATTGATATAATTGCTTGTGTGTGTTTTGAAATTTTAAAGGAGTACTACTTTACGTCGAACATTTTTCACATTGTCCATAAAATACAGTCCTTGCTTTATCTAATTGAAACTTATGTGAGTTTAGCAAGTGAAATGAAAAGGAATCTACTACATCACATTCTATATACGCAAGCGTTTTGCATTTTGTACAAAAAATATGATAGCCCTTATAATCAATCAAATTAACATTATAACCAAAACTCGCTTTGTCAGAATCGGTAGACTCATATTTAATAATAACACCTTCAGATATTAACATCTTAATACGCCTGTATATAGTAGGAAATGAAATAATAAATTTAGCTTTTTTTGCTAATTCATATATGTCATCTGCCGTATAATGCCTCGACGGATCGGATTTTAGAGTGTCTAAAATAAAGTTCTCTTTTCCTGAAATATATTTGCTTCGCATATTTACCTGCTAATTTAAAAATAATAATCATTATCAAATTCGCATTTATAATTATATAGTTAGTTTTATTTCTTGTCAAGCATTTGAATATGAATAATTTAGATTATATAGAATTTTGCATTTAACTGACAATGGAATATGACAATATATTTACTAAAGAGCTATAAATTCTAAATTAAAGTGACTTTTATACAATTAGATTATGTTATAATTGCAAAGAGGCCTAATTGAATCATTTAATTCTAAGAATAATATTTTTTGCATACTTTACAATGATGTTATTTAATCCTTCTATAGCTAATGCATTAGATATGCCACATATAATTATTATTGATAATATTTGGTTGCTGAACGAAAACGGTATCAAATTATTTGTTTTGCCACATTCTTATTATGCAAAAATATTAAACATGGATGAAAATTACTATTATATATCATTTAATGGTGTGAGTGGGATGATAAACAGAAGCATAGCATCCGTGGTTGGATATCATACCACAGCTAAAGGGACTTCTGAAGTATTAACAATTAATGATGATTATTACGAGTTTGACTCGATATTCTTAAAAAAAACGCCTTTATTATCTAGCGAAAACATAATATCCATTCCAGTATCAGATAGTTTTACCTTCATTGGAGAATATCCTCAAGATGATAACGATTTATGGTATTATGTTAAATATAATCAATACTATGGATACATACGGAGTGTCAGAACTAATAAGCCTACAATGGAGTATGATACATTTATACCAGAAAAGCTGGTTAATGATCCGTCTGATGATAGTAATTCGGATTCTACTCAAAAACAATCAGATAATACAAATTCAACAATGAATGAAAATATAATAAGAACCGCAATTGTCATTGGGCTTGTTATCCCTGCCGGATTTGTAATAATGATTATATTTAAATCAGGCAAAAATAAAAAATATCACGACAGATAATATTTGTCGTAGTTCTGCGCGCCGTCCGTATTCTTTGCATATAAGTTGCGTTGAATTTGTAATTGCTCCGCTGGTAATTTCACTCGAACGCAAGGATTTTTTGCTATATACTCAGTATCTAACGCATATGATAAACTCCCGCTTAACATTGAATCAATATTTCTGATTGTTTTAGCTGATAATTCATCCCCAAAACACAAATCGTGTATCATTTGTTGAATAACCGCAGGCTTTAATTCTTGTAATAATCTATCCCCCTATCGATGACTTTATATGCACCTTAATGTATCCTTTGTGCGCTATATAAGTTCCGTATCTCATTGCCCTTGATAGTCGTTTCCAACCACTCATTTAAAAATTCACCAACCCTTCTTTGTTCGTTCATAACTAAAAGTTCCTCCGTTGCCCGCATTGCTTTACTCTTTGTTTTGCGATATAAAAATGATATAGTCTATTCAGAATAAAATCTACTGTTTCACGTTGAAAATGAGATATTATATTTTATCTTAAATTATATTTGCATAGTTTGTATATGTTAAAACATCTTAAAAACAACAAAAAAGACGCGATTTATGCGTCCTTTTTGAGTTAGGATTTCTTCGAATTTGGCTCCCGTGTTGGACTCGAACCAACGTCCATTCGGTTAACAGCCGAATGCTCTACCGAACGGCACGAAAAATACCGAAATGAATATTCTTTTAATATTCGATTAGATAAGTGAATATTTGATATGTTTTACTACACACTTTTTTGCTTCAAAAATTACAACGACGGCATGATCCTTGACCTTATCGCCCAGAGATATAACTAATCCTTTAAACACCCTATCGGCACTACGAACACACCGTCCAGACGGCGATAGGCATAAGGTGACGCCGTCATCACCATGAGGAAAGAGGGGTGTTTCATTTTTTCGGTATCCACTCTGGCTTTGAGTTCCAATAGGTGCTTTGCACCTTGCTCTATCGCGTCATCGCTACCGAGTTTTACTTCGATAGTCGCCCACTTGCCGTTATCTAAATGGATAATTGCATCTGCTTCAAGTCCGGTTTTATCGCGATAATTAAACATATTCCCGTTTAAGCGTTCGGCATAGACACGCAGATCTCGTATACACATAGACTCAAACAATAACCCGAAAGTATTAAGATCCGATAATAAATCATCTGGCTTTGCGCCGAGCACGGCGGCGGCAATCGCCGGGTCGACAAACTGCCTTGTGTCCGCAGTGCGCAGTGCGGTGGATGAGCGGAGCTTTGGAGACCACGCCTCGATGTCCTCGATAACGAATAATTTTTTGAACGCGTTTATATACGAATCCAAAGTTCTCGTATCTGGAGGCATCGTTCACTTCCAAATCCTGTTGCAAGGTTGTTAGTTTCGCGGGAGCCGAGACATTGCGAGCGTTTGCTCTAAGGATTGCTCTTGCCCGCGTGGGGTTGCGTTTAATATCATCAAGCTCCACTATATCGGTTTCAATCAGAGAGGATACATATTTTGTGGACTATAATAATGCCTTATCCGTGTCCTGTTCAAGAACCGTTTCAGGCCAACCTCCGCGGCATAACAAATACGCCGTTTCTCTGAGGGTTTGTTTTTGTCTGCCGCTGGCGCGCACAGCTCCGTTAAATAAGTCCGCAAGGCTGACCTCTCCCGTGCTGTCTTTTGATTCCCATAGCGACATCGGACGCATAACGACTTTCAAGATTCGTCCCGTCCCACTGTGTCTTTTGTTGCTATTACCCTTACCGTTGTTTTCTATAGGACGGGCGGAACCAGTAAGAATAAATCCGCCGCGCTGACCGTTTTTGCTGTCAATCTCGGCGCGGATATAATCCCAGAGGTCGGGGATTTTTTGCCACTCGTCAAACATTAGTGGTTTTTCGCCCCGCAACAATTCATCGTCCCCAAAATCGGCATACAATTTGTACAGCCTGTATGTGCTTGGCTTTGCGAGTTCTACAACCGTTTTTGCAAAGCGTTTCGCCGTAGTGCTTTTGCCACACCATTTCGGTCCCTCGATGACCACGCAACCGGCAGCACCGAGTGCCGTTTCGATTGCGGGGTCTATAAGTCTGTCCAGATATATGTTTTCGATATTTTGATTCATGCGTATAATCCTCCGTCACTATCTATTATACTCATAAAAACGCATTTGTCAAGCATAATGCTTATTTTGGCTTAAATTCGATGCTCGCTTTGGCTCATATGAAATGCGCATTTTGTCGAACATTTATTGCAATTAAAGTCTTAATGCACGAAACGGCTAAACTTCAATGTGCATTTTGGACTGATATTAATGTTAAATTAGAAATCATTGAACAAATGAATCATCTTAATTCGGCTACTTTTTCATAATGTGTAGTTTTTAAGAAATACTCAACGAATGAAAAGTAGGACCCATTAAGCCTACCCACTAAACATACCCCTTTAATAATTGGAATGATTCCCGACTTACTTTCCGTAGTGTGCGGTTTTTACCTTGTGCGAATTGATGTTCTTTTTTTAAACTGACATACTTTTGGTTGCGTATGTGTCGACCAACTCTCCTACTATTTAGTATCCTTGTCCCTCTGCCCAAGGTCTTAATATGCTCCTATGCAATGGAATATCGTATTCAGTTCTACCGTCTTCTTTTAGTACTTTTTCATCTTGCTTTTTGGATGAGCAACGCAATTAATAACAAAAGTATTCTCAGCTTGCTTTGTCCCGCGTTTGAATTTTCCATATTACCCCCTTTTTGAAGCCGTTTGTTTTGCAAGCTGAATTAAATCTTCAATTGCAAGGGCTACGTCTATGGTGTGCAATCTGGCATATCCATTTTTCATAATCTTTGCTGGAGCTCGTTTTATTATTTTTTTGCTACTTTCACCAGTTGTAAAATGCCAATATCTGTATGTATATCCAATCCAATACATTTCGTCTTTTGTATATGTTTTGCCTGAAACCAATTTATCTTTGCATTCATCAATCAATTCTTCTAAGATATATTCTTCCCCCGCCCATTGAAGGCGATTGTACTCTTGGTCATAATTTGCCACGCAAACAGAATTCATGAACAACTGAATGAAACGCTCGCTGAATAACCCTTTGGTCAAGGAAAGCTCGAACAGTCGCCCTTGTATGTCGCATAGTTGAATTTGCAATGGACTTAACATACCTTTACTCACCATCCCTTACAATCTCATCAAAAAATCGTCCTTCACGTCTATATGAACGACAAATCTCATTCGCTGTATTGATCCCGTGTTGTCGATTTTGTTTGCTAATATCATGCAAAAAAACATTTTTCAAGCTCAGAAATATTTTCATTTGCAATGATTTTAATTTGTTTACATGCCTTTTCTGTCAGTGCAACATATTGCTCACCAAGTTTCAAGGCAGAAAGACTTTCAACTAAACCTTTATCTGTAATATCACCCATAAAAAATCTGTCCAGAACATAAAACATTCTGTCATTTGCAATATCACCGACTATAACATCATAGCCTTCAAGCATTTTTTTGTACTTTTCGTATATCGCCGTACCGATACAACCCTCAAGTTTACCGCGCGAATAAGCAACCAGCATCGCCCAATCAATTCCCGTAGCAATACGGAGAACTCTTAAGCCTGACAAATCCAATTCCAGCGCATAAAGGACTGATTTTTCAAAAGAATAAAGCAACGTCATGGTTTGATGAATTTGTGTTCCCATATAAAAACCCTTGCCAAAGTCGCAACGGTCTCGACTAATGGGTTTTATATCACCCGCTATACCAGATTTTGACCCATGATAAAGTACAACCTTATTGTTTACCGTTTCGTGTTTTGGCAAGCAGTCAGCGATATAAGCCAATATGTCAAACTGCTCTGCCTTTACAATCTCGTAAATATTTCTTTGGGCAAGCCTGTTAGGAATTGTATTTTCGTTTTCCCAACGCGTAACAGCCAAACGAGCTACACCGATTTTTTCAGCAAACTCAGCTTGACTAAGTCTTAATGACTCTCTAATAGATTTTACCAGTCCATTTAGTTTCATGTCAACCACATGTATCCTTGTTGCTCTATGCATTGTATCACATGATACAACGACTGTCAATAGGATAACGGAGAATCGCAGAAAATTAGGTTATTTGTTCTTGTTAGTTAATTATCATAGTAAGTGCAGTTCTGTGGAAAATCCTGCACTAAACTTGGATACCTCAAAAAACTGCATTTGATATGAGAAAATAGTGGTTGATTTTCATTATTAATGATTATGCCTACAAAAGTCATATCAACTATTTAGACATATATAATTAGCTAGAGTTTCTGTCCATCATGTAAAAAAATACATGGGATCCGAAAAGACATTTGGGATACATTTTGTTATAATTATTCATCTTTAAATATGGAGTATGACAATATGTCATTTGTATTAAAATCACTAGTACATCTAGATCAATTAGCACTTATTGATAGATATGAAGATTTAGACCCTTATGTTAATAGGATAATTTAATCATAAATAGGATAACTCCGCCCTTTTGCCGAAAAAGCATATTTTTCCGGCTATTTTTATCTCAAAAAAAGAAGAAGAATTTCTCTTTGACAAATCCTTTTTAAGTCAAAAATAATTATTATTTCTCTGTTCATATAAAAACTAAAAAAATCATGATTTCAGGTTGTGATAAGCTAGAATTATAGGTCTTAGCGCAAACTCCTCGACTTAATTCACCACACCCATTAGATATTTCGATCAAAGTTTTTTTAATATATAGTATTCTTTCATTGTACAGAATATTATATTTCTCATCACAAACATCATTACCATAGGCAGATACTATATTCTTAGCTAAATCTCATTTATGTCATTTTAACTTGTATATTTTATATTTTATGTTATAATATCCTATATTAAAATAATGAATCTATACATATCATCTTTTAAATTATTATATTCAAATCAAATTTAGGTGTTATAGTGACATTTCTTGAATTCTCAAACTACCTATATTCTATGTATCCTGACCCTAGCACACGTGGCAGAATTTTTGAGCGTGTCATGGTCAAAT
>JAIRMA010000052.1 GCA_031259085.1 Christensenellaceae bacterium | reverse complement strand
AATTCAGACCACAGCCAAATGTTACTAATAATAGAATTGTATAAAGGGTCAGCTTGAAAAAACCATGATACAAGTACTTCAAACGCCTTACCGCGCTTTACTTTGTCTAGATATCTGTTATTTAAATAAGTTAACAACTCAAAGAATGTCATCTTTTGTTCCTCTAAATGTCATATTTATATTATATCACAATTTTCATATAATAAAGTATTTTGGTAATCACATTCGCATTGTTATGATTTAATCATTGTTTACAGGTAATATATCTTTATCAATTTTATCTGACAAATTTAAATGAGGTAATCCATTAACTATATCCATCGTTTTTACACTCACAGATATTATTGACAGGAGTAGCTCAAAAATGTATTTAGGGTTATTAACCTGCTCACACCACTCGTTAGGATTCATGACAATTCCACTATCTTTATCAATTGTTATTTGATAATTATCCATAATGTGCCGAATCGCACTCTTGCCTTTTAAGATGTATTCATGAGCTAACCTTGGAATGTTTTCTATTATGATATGTTCGTTATAAATTATAATATCCTTTTTATGTACATTTTGATAACGCATTTTTGTAACTTCATAATTTTCTTTTTTAATGGTAACTTTAACGTCATTTAACGGTGGGACTACTTCATAATTTAGATGTAGATATGCCAGATTTCTACCTGCCAAACTAAATGATCTGAAATCAACTACTGATTCAACTAATGGAATTTTAGGTAATTTTAATTTCAAATCATCACTAAACTTAGTTCTATATTCCATACTATGTAAAATGCCATATACATAATAAAAAATATCATCTTTATTAAATTTTTCACTATATTTCTTTTCAACTAAATTAGCATAATAATCACTAATACCATCTTTTCTAGAAATGTTATGAGTTTCTGATTCTTTAAATAAATTAATTTGATTGATTTCTTTTGTATTGATGTCTTTTATATCGTAAGTATATAGTGGGTAACAACGCGAGGCCTCAAGGCAAGTTATGTCAACGACTTTATTTGTAATTAGTGTTGAAAAAGGAAATCTTATTCCAGCTCCAGATAGTACTATAAACAGATTTTCTGTATCTGAAGTGGGGAGGAAAGCATCGAAATGTCCTATTCTTTCAATTAAATTTTTTGAATAATATATGAATTTTGTGACAAAAGGACGATATAAAGATTTGATAATTAGTTTATCATTAAAACCGATGATTTTATTTTGCCTACGATATGCTAACAAATCTCTTCCCCATGATATTCTACAAGGGTCGCTTTCAAGTGTGTTTGCAATTCTTTGTTCATTATAATAATCAATCGTTTTATTGATTTTATTTGTTAATGACTCCACAGAAAATGCATAAACCCATTTGTCTCTTCCAGTCGTTATTGATTGACTAGACATTGTAAAAACACTATTTGGATTATTTTGAATTTTATTTACTTTATCTAGTGACAAGGGCACAAAATTTTTATATATTTGATTTTGTTGGATCAACCAATTGCCAGCTCGTTTAATATCTAAAACATTCATATTTACCATTGTGTCAGACAAAAATGACTTGGAATTTTTGATTATCATTAGCTTTTCCTTGTCATTTAAGTAATTACCAATATCTGCATAATATATTTTTGCTGTTCCTTTGAAATCTTTACGTCTCACAAGTATTGTGATAGCTATCGGAGTGCGAGTCCCCTTACATCCATCAAAAACATTACCCCCTTCTTTTTTTCTTAGCTCCCCACTTAGCCTTGCATCACCTCTTAAATCAAATATGTATATCTTAGAAAATTCCTTCTCAAAACAAATCCTCAAGCCTTTACCACTATTGTTTTTTAACCAACCACCATTACTTACAAATCCTATTATCCCATCATTATTGCCTATTCGATCTGTCATCGATCTAAATGATCTAATATAACTATCATACATTGATTTAACTGATGTAGATTCAGATTCAACTAGGTAAGTTTCCTTTATTCGTTTGTTTAAACCATCATATATAACTTTATTTGAATTGGAATCTATACTACCGTGCACTGAATATGGGGGATTACCTATTATTACTTTAATCGGCAGTTTGGACTGTTCGTAAATTCTGTCAGAGTTTTCTGAATCTAACAGATCACCGTGCATTGCTATCTCATTAAACATAAATGAGTCAGTTAGGCAAATGCCTTTAAATATTTCATAAATTTCAGATCCAGTTATATCATGATATATAGTTTCAATATTAATTGCACTTATATAGTAAGCTAAAAGTACAATTTCATTAGCAAATATTTCCTCTTTATATTTTCTCCCAATATCTTCTTCTTTTATAAGACCACTTTGAAGTAGCCTAGTAATAAAAGTGCCTGTTCCAGTAAAAGGATCTAATATGTTAACTCCTTTGTCTGTAAGTCCACACCCAAATTCAGCTCTCAATATATCGTCAGTAGACTTCAATATATAATCAACAATAGGCGTAGGAGTATATACTATACCTAGACTCGTAACCATCTTAGGAAATGCAATTTTGAAGAAGTTATTATATAGATCGATAATAGCCTGTTGCTTGCCATCCGATGTTTTTACAATTAATGCATGCCTTTTAACACTATTATAAAAATCCTGTAGGTCTTTTATATCATTAAATTCAATATATTCATTAATCTTTTCCAAAAAATCATTTAGCTCTAT
>JAIRMA010000042.1 GCA_031259085.1 Christensenellaceae bacterium | reverse complement strand
AATGGGAATTCGACAAGATTCTGTTGTTTATTAGTGAACTTATCACATGGTGTTATTATTTTTAATAAATTATTCATTAATTAGATCCTCTATCGTATTTCTCATAACTGAAGAGTATATCATTACATCCATCATTTTTTTACTAAGTTGTTCTCGATTTTCATTAAATAAGTAATTATCCCTTAAAATTTCTCATTATCAGTTACTAAAAATTCCCAATATAAATACAATCATTTTTAAGTATTAATGTATTCTTAGTTAGTAATTGATTGCATTATGTATCATTTCGGATCTTAACAGTGTGTCAGGCCCATGCCCAGGATGTACCTTATAATCTATCCCAGTATGACTTAAAGAAAAGAGTCTCTTTAAAGATATCTTTATCTCCTCAAAACTACCATCAGAAAAATCAGTACGTCCATAATCACCTAAAAACAGAGTATCGCCAGAATATATGTCATCTCCTATGATTAGTGATACAGATCCTGGAGAATGCCCTGGCGTATGCATTACTTTTACTTTTAAGTCGTCAAATTGAAGCAGTTGTGAATCCTCTAAAAAGTGGTCTGGTATGACTTTAACAAAGCATTTAAAATTTAAAAGAGATGGTGATTTTTCTGGGTCTAAGTATTTAGCATCGTTTTTGTTTATATACACTGGGATTTTTAGTGCCTGCCACTTATGAACATCTTTTGTATGATCAAAATGCCCGTGCGTTAATAATACAGCCTTTATATCTAGCTTATTTTCATTTACATAGTCTCTAATCCTATCAAATCCACCGCCAGGATCAATTATGACAGAGGCATTCGATCGGGCTTTAACGATATAACAGTTCGTTTCTAAATATCCAACCTCGAATTTTTCCAAATACATGATTTTTCTCACTTTAATATATGACTATCAATCTCACTTGCTACAGCCCTCAAGAATTCAAACGTCCCCACACCACGTGCAGTAACATTGTCCTTAGAAAATATACTAGTTAAGTCGTTAGTCATGATCCCACTCTCAATCACACTTAATGTTGCTCTCTCTAATGCTTTAGCAAAATAGCACAACTCGACTGTATGATCTAATTCACCACGCTTATTAAGTGCTCCAGTCCATGCAAATATAGTGGCTACCGGATTAGTAGATGTTGATTGACCGTTAATGTGCTTATAATAATGTCTTGTTACTGTCCCGTGTGCTGCCTCAAACTCGAATTGTCCATCAGGAGAGACCAACACAGAAGTCATCATTGCTAGAGACCCGAACGCTGAGGCTAACATATCACTCATTACATCACCATCGTAATTCTTGCATGCCCATACGAATCCACCATTACTCTTCATAACGCGCGCGACAGCATCGTCTATTAACATATAATAATAGTTGATACCACACATCTTAAACTGCCTTAAAAACTCGCTCTCAAAAATACTTGCAAATATGTCTTTAAACCTATGGTCGTAAATTTTGCTAATTGTGTCCTTTGACCCAAACCATAGATCCTGCTTAACACTCAATGCATAATTAAAACAGCTCCTAGCAAAACTAGAAATCGACGCGTCAGTATTATGCACTGCTTGTACTATCCCAGATTCGCTAAACTCGTGCACCAGTTTTTTACTACCGTCTGGTAACAATAATTCGACTCTGCCACCCGCTGGCACAATAGCTTCTGTGCCAGAATAAACATCGCCATATGCGTGCCTCGCTATTGTAATCGGCTTATCCCAGCACTTAACCATTGGCGATATTCCGTCTAGAGTAATGGGGGTCCTAAAAACTGTGCCATCGAGTATTGCCCTTATTGTGCCATTTGGGGATTTCCACATCTGTGATAAATTATATTCTTCAACCCTTTGTGCGTTAGGTGTGATTGTTGCACATTTCACACCCACCCCCAGCTTCTTTATGGCATATGCTGCGTCCTTAGTTATCTGGTCTTTTGTGTGCTCACGGTTTTCTAACCCTAAATCATAATACTCAGATTGAAGGTTCACATACGGCTCTATCAGAATTTCTTTTATGTTAGTCCAGAGTATACGGGTCATCTCATCCCCGTCAATTTCAACTAACTTGTTCTTCATCCTAATCTTTTTCATTTACACCCCTGTAACTTGTTTTACATTTATTGAATACTCTATTATATACCATAAACCTAATATCAAATCCGTTAGAGATAATAGACTCGCTAATTGATTCTAACCTCCAGTCCGTTAAATGATCAAGGTTAGGAAAATATACACTAGCACCACCTATTGAATTAACCCTAGTCACATACGCCTTGTCACAAAGCCCTAATAACTCGCGGTAAATTCTGGCTCCTCCTATCAAAAAGACATCATCACTGTTAAATTCGAGTAGCTTTATGACTAGTGATTCTATGTCACGTATTACCTCTACATCATCTCTTACCAGAGTTGTCGATAACACAATATTTGTCCTGTTTTTTAATGGCTGTCCGTTTGGAAAGGACAGAAGCGTATTTTTTCCCATCACGACCACTTTGTTAGTAGTCATAGCTTTAAAATACTTCATGTCCTCTGGTATATGAAATAGAAGTTTGTTATCCCTGCCTATACCCCACTCATTATCAACTGCTACTATTATATTCACTACTCAGCAACCTCAAGAGATTGATCTAAAGTAGATGCCCTATAATTATCAAGCTCAAAATCAGAGACCTTGAAATCGTAAAAATTCTTGATGCTCTTATTCAATTTAAATATTGGCGGCTCGTAAATAGGGTTATTAATCAGTTGCCTTGCTACCTCAAGATGCCTGTCATATATATGTGCATCAGCTATGACATGCACAAGCTCGCCTACCTCAAGCCCAGATACCTGCGCAAACATATGCTGTAGCACAGCATATTGTGTGACGTTCCAGTTATTAGCTAATATCATGTCCTGGGACCGCTGATTCAAGATCATGTTTAAAACACGCCCTGATACATTAAAGGTTACAGAATATGCACATGGATAGAGTGCCATCTCACACAAATCAGAGTGCACATAGATATTTGTCATAATCCTGCGTGATTGTGGGTTGTTTTTAAGATCATAAATCACGCGATCTACTTGATCAAACATGCCTTCCTTGTATTTATGTTTAATACCTAATTGATAGCCATAAGCTTTGCCTATAGTGCCGTTCTCATCTGCCCAAGCGTCCCATATATGCGAGTTAAGATCAGATACCTTGTTAGATTTGAGACTCCAAATCCACAGGATCTCATCCACTGCTTTCTTGAAATTAATCTTCCTAACCGTTATGATAGGAAACTCCTTTGACAAATCGTACCGATTAACTATACAAAACAATTTCCGTGTGTGAGCGGGCGTCCCGTCCTTCCATTTAGGCCTAACCTCAAACCCCTCGTCAGAAAACCCTGTGTCCAGAATCCGTTTGATATCATTTATGAAGATTTTATCTGCATAACTCATATTGACTTTTATCCTCAGTTTAACTTAAAAGACCGTTAAAAACAGTTTAATCTAATATTTAATACAGTTATTATTCAAACTTAAATAACAATCTAATAAATAGTATACTACAATCAAGTAATAAATCAAAATTTATTGACAATCATACCTGTAAATTTGATTAGAAATCAAAATTCCAGGAAAATTAATCATGAGGCGATTTTTAAAAAACAAAGTCTCTAAAGTCATATGTATAATATGAGACATGATCTGTCGATTTAACTGTTATTCTACAGTACAGCGTTATATTCAAGTACTTGAATAACGAATGATTACCATCAATCTGTATTATACTGGAAACGGTACATTCGTTTGAGAATAAAAGATTCTGAAAAGTTGTATCAAGAACCAATTTTTGTAAATCGCTATACGTCACATACGTGTTATTAGTTAGAGTTATCGTGTTATTAACAAATTTGTACGATGTGCCAGATTTTCCGGTAAATCGATACCCTAAGTTTTTTAGTACTGACGAGGCCGATTCCCACCTTAATATGGTATATGCGCCTCCAGATTCAATGAATGCAGGCAACTTAGTTTCAACTATCCTGTTTGTCACTGTTGTTTGTGCCCTTATCGGCTTAAACCTAAAGTAATCAAGATATTCTACACCCAAACCTGAAAACATAGACGGTGTTATTTTCTCAAACATTGTCACGCCCTCTACAGATTCTGTAGTGATATAGTTTCTTATATTAGTTAAATTTGTCGGTATTGCAACGGATTTTCTATAGATCGAAAACCATGTGAACAGGGTATATAATTGTGCAAATGATGCTACTTGCATCGTACTCTCTGATCCATAACGATTACCTATATAAATCATAGTGAGGTTAGGAAACGCTTTTAATATATTAAGATCCTCATAATCTAATAAATAATCTACATTTGTTGCGTTGACGTCCTGAATCGAGAAATGAAGTAGCGTATCTCTTGATCCGAGTAATGGCAAGAGATTTAGAGGCATATGTGGACGCTTTTGGATCGCAGATAAACTACTATAAAAGTTGTAATTAGTAGTGATGTAAAAATACTTGAGCTTTAGATTATTAATAGGCGACAAATCAGATAATGAGGCGTGCATTATATACAATGCCTCTAAGGATGTGAACAATTCAACACCATTAATTGATGTGATTGAGCTGTTTATTCCAGAATTCAAGGTAGTACTCTGTATGGTTGTGGCTGAGGTTATTCTGAGTGTTTTAACTTTTTGAAGATTAGCAGCAGATATGAAATATGCCGTTTTATCACCAGAGAAATCACTATATGTAGAACTAATTAAAGTAGGAGTGATAAGGTATGATGAATTATCGGATGCACTATTATAACTTGAAGTTGAAATTGTTGACGAATATAGGCATCCGTTCAAGATTGCAAAAATGAGCAATGGGCTATCAAAATATTCTTCAGCCTCAATTAGTCCATACGTCTTATTATTTGTATGCGCTACAGGCTGGACATAGAGTTTTGTCTTTACAATCGTATTACTGGTTACATATGTGTAATTAATTGCAGTGTTGTTAGTAATGGTAAATGTATAACTAGGAGCAGTATTAGATGCAAATACTGTCGAATATAGATTATATGAACCAGTAAAATCAGCCTTGACTGTGAATTTTGTACTAGTGGTTAAGCCAGCAAAAGTAGCTTTATCAATTTGTAAAACGGTTGTGAGAGTATTAGAATTGTATATAACTGCTAATTGTTTTGATGAGTCACCTGATTCTCTTGTTATGGTATATTGTATCCTGATTGGGACGTTTTGATAGAAAATATATGTAGGAAGATAAAATTTAATAACAAAATCTTGGTCATTAGGATCATCCATGAAAGTATAACTACTAGGCAATAAGTATTCAGCCGCTCTAGTCTTTGAATTTGTAGTAAAATTAACTAAATATGACATATATTTTTCAAGGTTGTTAAAAACCGTAGCTATTCTTGTGCTAGGGTATTTTCCAGCGGTAGATGTTCCTGCTGATGAGGAAGTTAGAAATGAAGTTCCAAACGTTTCTCCTAAAAGACTTATTGCAGACGATCCTCTGTAATAGAGATATTTGGTTCGATAGTGATCAAAAAAACCAATGTCAGATATTATTTCTTCCGGTACAAAATCAGTCATGTTTTTCCCTAACGAATAAACGTGCCCGCTGCCACTGATAAAGTTATTTGAACTATTCAAATAATAGTTCACACTAGTAGTTGAATAACCTGTTTGGTCTGTATGTGCAATCACTTTGTATTTGTTCGCAGAAACTGGTGAATTAATTGTATAGCCCCAAAACGAATCCGTGACATGATAGTAATATGCTGTCAAGGCATCAACCATGTTTTTAGCAACAACACCAGATGTACTAGTCGCTGGTAAGAGGCCCCCCAGATTTGACGAGATATCATAAGAAATGCTGAATGTATAGCCCGCATCTAAAATTTCGTTTGCAATTTTAGCAATGAGTGGAGCTAATTTAGTATAACCTTCTCCAGCTTTACGCTCTACTGCATTAAAGGTGGTATTGAAATTTAGATTTTGAGTCGCTAAGTTTATAGTAAGATCTTTTGCATAATTGATAGGTACTTTGCTTAAGAATACCGCATAGTCACGCTCCCTTAATCGACAATTACCAGTTATTGCAAAAGATTTTAAAGCTGGAGGCCAGGACGTTGGCAACTGCTCTAAATACGGCGCGAAAATATTTAATTTAGCCAAATTGGTTAAATATTGAACACCCTTTAGTGTAGTGAAATTCATATCCACTAGTGATGTGAGCGTGTTAAGTAAATATATGTTAATGTAAGAATATCCACCTGTTGTTGTAATATTAGAACCAGAAGAAGTTGCCCATGCTGTTATCATATGCCACAGAGCAGGATCAAAATCATCTGCTGTGTATACTGTTCCAGAACCATATGTGTCTGTAGATGAGGGCCTAGCATAATATATCGTGGTTGACGTGATATTCAAAGGAACAGTAAATCTTACCTGCATTTGAGTTTGAGTATTAAAAGAAGTAACACTAGCTAAAAACTCAATTTGAACCACTATCTTTGCATTAGCCGTAACAGCATACTGTAGATATGATAGATAATTAGTGAAACTTGTATCAGTGTAAGTAGGGGTTTGAGCCTTTATCCATTCATAATTTGAGTTGCCAACATATCCAGCAGTAGAATATGATTCCGTTCTGTTTAGAGGGAAATATAAGTATGATACATAATATTTGTAGGACCCTATTGTTATTGTGCGATTTTGATAATAAGTTGCATCACTACTATTAAGGCTTACTCCTTTTTCAACTATATTTTTTATAACATCTGATCCTTGTTCAACAGCATTATCAAAAAATGGAGTAAAAAAAGCATCATTTAAGGTATGATTATTAGGGGCTGTTAAGTCAGTAAAGGTGTTAATATGATACCGTTCATTAGAAAAGGTAGCGGTAGTACCAGTACGAAGTGTGCTTATTGCTGTCCAGAATGCAACGCTATGTGTATCTGAAGTGCCATAAATGTTAAGCTCAAATTGAGTAGACACGTATACAGGGGAAGCATACCCAGTACTAGTACCAAATGTCAATCTGTAGTAATAGTTTCCACTATTATTTGTATATTGTGACTGTGCTATTGCTGTTACGTCCTGAGCATCAAGTTTAGTGTTGAAGGCTAGGCTAATAGAAGCCAAACGGGTTCTACTTGCGTCAAAAACTGATAAAGGGTTGGTGCTAGTGTCTGCTAGGTTAATTACAGTGTCAATTTTATTCTTTGAAAATCCAGCATACCTTAAGTTAGTAAAGCTAGCTATCTCCTGTATCGACGTCAGTGCATTGCCGTTAAGATATAAATACACGAGTTTTTGACTTAACCCCTCAAGCCCAGCTAATGATTGTATGTTATTATAATTAGCCCTAAAATCAGCAAGGTTAGTGTATACCTTATCAAGACCTACTAAACTAAATAAATTCACTGTGTACATTTTGAGCCGTGTAGAGCCGCCTATATTATTTGATGCCCCACCCACCGTGATTATATTTGAATATGTATTATAAATATTAGTATAGGAAGTAGAGTAAGTTATAGTTCCTGTGTAAATGCCAAAATAATCAACTGTTACTACAACGTTACCTTTGTTAGTAGAAGTAGCGGAATCCATGGTTGCATAGTGGCTCGTGTCAAGTCTGGTGATTTTTTGTGCCCCAGCTGGTTTTATTACGCCACCAGGATATATGGTGCCATTATCATTAATTGTGCCAGATTGATGACCATCTATATTACTTTGAATGAATGCTAAGTATGAGATAGTTCTAAGTGCTATGTCCTCAAATTCTCCATAAGATTGATAACCACTAGGTGCAGTAACAGTGCCAGAGGCAGGATCTATTTTTGGATTTCGAATAAAGAGTGGGAATACATGCGATTGATAACTTGCAGAAGAATAATCATACATGTGGAGTACAGCAGTTGACATATCCGGCTTATAATTACTACTCGACCCGATTGATCTAATTTCATAGTACCCTACCTTAGATGAATCTGTAACACCGCTCTTTGTCCCTATTATGCCTTCTAATAAAATGTATACATCACTTGCTAGGTTATTATTTAATGTCAATGTGGTCATGTTTGCATTAGCAAAATTAACTCTAACAGCCGTCCCTCCCCATTCGTTAGTTATTTCAGTATATGTGACGTTTGAACCAGTAAAAATCAATTGTGCACTAGCCGCATTAATACCATGCATTATCCATGTTATAGTAAACGCCCGCTGAGACAAATTAACATTAAGATTACCATAGTAGGTGCCAAAAGAGGATCCAAATGTGGTAGCTGGCAAATAAATACTCTTGTTATTTTTATTCATTTCCTTGCCTAGCGTATCGCGATACGTGCCCTTAATAGTACCATCTGGCAAACTCTCCATCGCCCCTTCTGTTAACCCAGATATGGAATAACTTGAGACCGCATCCTCAAACCGCACATCAAGTGTTGGGATCAATGGTGCAAATTCATTGAATTCACCGAGAGGATCATTGTCATCTAGACTAGTGATCTGCGCAGCTGATTGTGGGTACCAGTTAGTAGGATCGTATACGGTAGTGCTATCTTCAGCGCCATCAGCATTTGTTGTGCCGTATTTGCCAATATAATATTTTATATTAGAGGCCAGGGATTTATAATATATCGCGCGAATTATTGTTTCAGTAATTGGTGAGTTGTTATTGTAGTTTTTAAAGTATAAATTGTTTTCAGCAAGTGTCGTAGTCTTAGATGAATAGATTTTAATCACGCTAAGGTAGTTTCCAGTTGTCGATTCAGAAAATCCAGACAAAATACTCCAGTCCTTAACACCAGCCTGGAGAATATGCAAAGTGGCAAGATTTGGCAAAAATGTCGTACTTAAGTAATTAAACCCTGCACTATTTATATAGGTAATACCCCGTACCGCTGTCAATGAACTATATGAATCAACACCTAATTCAAGTGACACCAAATTAGTAAGCGGTTTTGCCGAATTTAGTGTGGTTAGATTGACAACAGATCCAGTGATCCTTATATGCGTTATGTTGACCAATTCCTGTCCATCACCTAACTGGGCGTCTTTAAAGAACCAAATACGTTTAATCCTAGTTAATCTAATTCCGGTCAGAGCCATTAAACCCGTGTACGTAATCCCATTATATGTGATCTCTGAAAAATCCGTGCCGTCCAATTCTACTGTATAACCCTCAACAAATGTGGAAGCCCCTACTTGACCTAATGTAGCAACTGTTATGTAATATTTATTCGTTTGAGAATCATAGTAATATTTGTTGCCAATATTCGTTTTTGAAGTAGATGATGTATTAGCAGTAATGTACTTATCAAGCTCACGCATCATAGCAAATCTGAGATTTCTACCTGGAAATACTACAGTGATTGGTACTTCACGCGCAGTAGAGCTGTTTAATGGCTTATAATCAGTTATCAATATGTTGTCAGTAGGCTCTGTTTTTAAATGAATGTAGAGATTAGGTGGGGTGTAGCTACTAGTAGCCGACCTCCCGTCATAAAATTTGAAAGTGATGGTTATTATTGCAGTTGCAATAGCCGGAGGTGAATAATTGCATAGGATTCTGTTATATGCGGTGACGCTATTTGCGTTTATAGTTTTAGTCTGAATGCTAGTGCCGTTAAGATCTTGCGGAATAGCTGGTACTGTACCACTAACAGTCGGTATGCTAAAATACTCCGTTGTAGAACTTGGAACCATTGTGTTGTATTCTCTGTAATCAATAGATATTGAAGTGATGTAATAATTCACAGTCTGCACCCCATATAGAGTGACGGGCGTGAAAATTGCGGATACACTATCAAAAACAAGATACTGTTGACCGCGTTGAGTGAACACTACAGTCGGAGGAAATAATTGGTTTTGTAGTGCAATCTTCTCATATGGATTCCAAACAATCGTATCAGAATCTTTGTATATGTTGAGTAATGGGAACATCAAATAGACTTGATATAATTTAGTCAACACTTCATCCTCATCTAATCCATAACAGGCAGATACGTAAAAGCTCCTAAATGAACCTAAAGTGGGATTAGTGTAACTATCAATCAATTGTGAAAAATCATATTTCTGCCCGCTTATCCTAAGACTAACAAGATTAGTCATTATGGAAAAAGGCCTAAGATCTGGATTACCAGAGCTGTCTACAATAATATTGTTCAAGAAATTTATGTTTTTGGTTAACACAGGAAAAAATTGTAGGCCTTCAGCAGATGTTATCCCTAAACTATTAAAATCATACGAATCCTGCCCTGCTGCAGTGCGCTCAGCAATTGACAAGGTATAGTAATCATTATACCCGCCTTGCAATGATGCCTCACTATCAGAGTTTACCATATTTACGATATAACTGAGTAGTATCTGATCTTTTACTATGTCGACTGCACGGTAGTATACAAACGTGCCAGTTGCATTCGTTACTGTGTTAAATGCAGTGGGGGCGGTTTGGTGTAGTATGTCTGAATAATAAGAGAGTAACGTTGAACTCTCTGCAGGAGTCATCTGAATTAACAATTCCTCTGCATCAGACGGAGTCAAAAGTAATAAATTGATCTGTCTAGCTAAATATAATATGCCCTCCGTTGATCCGTCAGTGACAATACCTACCTGCACCGTGACATTTCGATCCGCAAGTGGCGCCTTTATTACATAACCAATTGTGTTATAATTTGAGTCCTCAACAAAATTAATATAATTCCTGTCGTCAACACTCAAAATACTCCATCGCAGTGTGTATGTCTTTAAAGTGCCGTTTTCATCAAGATATTGATATGTGTTTGGGACATTTAATGTCACTTGTGTCTCATTAGCAGGTATTATATTTCGTAGCGCATCAGCTGCGGCTAGCTTTTTAGCTTCTCTAAACACAGGATCACTCGAGCCGTACTGGATGTAAACCGTCATAGAGGGATTATTCAGTTGAGTCAATGCTATCGCATATTGAGGCGCGCTTTGAACCATTGTAAGATTATTATTAATACGTGCATCATAGTAGATCAACTGCGTGTATTCTGATATGGGCAGAAAATCAACAATGTTGGGATTGTTATAAAGCGAAAGGAATTTTACACTAGCTAAATATTGTAACGGTGTCAAATCTATTATCAAATTACTTGCAAGATGTAAATAGACTAAATCATCTAAAAATTTTAATGCGTCAAGGTCTGTCACTAAATTCTCGCTTAAATTTAGATATTTTAGATCAAAAAGCTTAGAAAAAGGAGTTAAATCCCTAATGCTATTTGTTGCTAAATTAATACCATTCAAGTGTGTAAAATACTCAAGTCCCTTAATGCTCTGAATATTTTGGTTTGATGCATTAATATAATATAAATTAAATACTATGTCTTGTGCTGTACTAATATATGTCATTAGACTTGTGTCTAAGCTAGACCATAGAACCTCAGCTTCAGTTATTTCAATATATCCATTTTTATTCAAGTCATAGTGTTTTTTGAGAATGCTATATAAATTAATATCCTTGATCTCTTCATCATTATTATGATAAATACCAGCAAGTCTAAGCGTCAAAATATATTTAATTATTTCCATGAGGCCCTGATTATTTTCCTGTTCAAGCCATAATATATTATTATTTGCATCAACGAGTGGCTTCCCCGATGAATCAGTACCCTTATAAAAGCGGGCCTCAACGTTAATTAAGAGTTGTTTAACGGCTGGCAATACCTCAGCATTAACTTTGAATTTAGCTGCATGTGTATAAATATTGCCTTTTCCTAGCTCTTCAAAATAATCATATTCAACGCCATCAACTTCGAAAAACTGTCCGTCAGTTTTATATAATTTATCATAAGTATTAAGATGCTCATATCTATTAATAAAATGATAACCAGTTGAATCTTTAAAATAAAGCCCGTCACTATGCCTAGGATAATCGTTTATACCATCATAATCCTTGTTTAATTGCCTCCAAATATTATTTTCAACTGTGACAAAAGTAGAATATTCAGATTGGATTGAATAATAAACAAGATGCCCACGCATAGTGAAAGCCCTGGCGTAGAATATAAAGTCATCACCTTCAGTGTAAATATTGTTGGTAAAATCTAATTGCAAGAAAGGCTTTGGATCATATAATTCCTGTGCCTGATATATGCCAATCACTGTCGCAGTTTGCGATATTGTATATTCAATTCGCCCACCATAAACTGTGTTGTCACCGTATGTAAACTCGTTAGTGAATGAATCATCATAAATGAATGTAATCTCAACTGGAACGAATACAAAAGTGTCACGCATTAATTGGTTTTTATAAAAAATATCAGCAGATATGTCTTTTCTGTTATCCTGCAATGGGATAACCTCTAGATAAAGATCCTGGTAAGGTCCCACAGAAGGATGTGCCTTATCCTCTGCTATTAATCTGTACGATACACCGTCATATGTAGCTGTATATTCTGTGACACCTGTGCCTATATTAGTTTTAACAGTCGTCAAAACTGTTTGTGACTCATCATCACGATCAGTCAAAACAATCGCATCGTTTTCTATCGAAACAAAATGGATTTTATATCCAATATCTATTGCGCTATCAGGCTTTATGGTGATCAATTGCAAGAAATTCTTTGTCAGTGGATTAATAGAGTCTTCGTCAATGTTCTCTAAACCAGCTAATTTTATTCCTAGCCCCAAAAAGTTAGATTTTTCCGAATATGGATTCGTTGAATCCGCTCCCTCATTAAAAAAGTTTTCAACTATTATTACGTGATCTCCAACTTTGTCTAATTCAAATTGTTGATGATTATATAATACCTCTGTTCTTTCCTTTGCATTAGCAACAGATACTACAACCAGCTTCTCAGCATATGATTGTTCCCCATCAGGTGTTGCGACAATTACACCAATTCTTATGATTTTTGATCCCCATGAATCAAGATCGTCATAAACTATAGGGTTAACCTCCCGCCCATCATAATTATTGTTTAAGAATGTACCATTTGGCTCTAAATATGTGTGATCTGAAGTCTCCCAAGTAATAGTAGCATGCGATGACTCGTCAAACACAGGTAAAAACAATGACGATTTTATAGTCTCTCCACTCAATCCGTTAGGATTAGATGAATTGAATGAATCTGGAATAAGATCTAAAAGTGTCAATGCTATCGTGTATGCAGTATCACCCCTGACTGTCAAAGTTGACTTAGAATTTGTGTGCTTTACAGGATTTGAACGATCATAAAAGCTATTAGAAAAAGTTATGACTTCTGTCAAATCCTCAGAATAATTTGGATCGATAATTAATGTCTTAGGGCTCGCGTTTTGGTCAATTGTCAATACATTTGTGTCTAGATTAGACGTCATGGTAATATCTATATATGCTTTAGCATAATTAATTCCACTTGCACTGTTTATTGTCACTGTTTCAGGACTTGGATAAACTGCATCTGAGGTTAAAGTTATATCCCTCACGTAATACGAAATATTTTTGAGCGCCCTTACATATTTCGGAGATGATGATGTCCCCTTTACTAACAATGTCTTTTCATAACTTGATATGTTTTTATTAAAATATTCTGTAAATCGCTCTATGTTGCAAGTATTAATTTTAATTTTTGCCTTAGCGTTAGTATACAAATCGTCTTGAACTAGATAAAAATCATCAGCATGTGGAATTATTGTGATCGTTCCATCTATAGGGTTTGCATTTCGTAGAGCTTCCGGAGCAGTATCAAATATTCCTATCTCGATTAGATCTGGATCATACGTTCCGTTTTGCCAATCAATTGTAAATGTAATATCTGAATCAATTTTTAATTGATAACCGTTTAAATCAATACCTACTTTAGAGTTTAAATTGTATTCAGTGACACCTAATGAGCTAGTCATGTGTATATCACTAGATAAGACTATAGTGACACCATCTAAATCATATGAGTCCTGCCCCATTATTAATTCAGCAAGTTCATACTCGTTATTAACATAAGTGCGTTTGGTAATATCAGGCTCAACTAAATCTGAGCTGGCACTGAAATTTAATATAAAGCCTGTGTTCTCATAAAAATCACCAGCCGCATTTGAATATACCAGCTTGAATGATCTGTTAACTAAATACTCTCTATCACTCCCCGTAGTAGTTAATTGGACATAACCGTCAAAATATGTGAAATTCGTTAGATTAGATATGTATATGTATTCACCATTTATGTATTCATATACGTCTATAGCATTGGCAAGTGCACCGCTATAATACGATTTATTTGTGAGTACTGGTGCATCTGGATAAAGTGCTTCGTATTCGTCACCGTCTAAAACTTCGACATTAAAAGAGTAAAATGCGTCATTGTTAAAAAATAATCTAGAAGATACTTTAATTTGAAAATCTAAAGTGGATTCGTCGCCTCTACCTATTAAACCATGATCAGTGTTAGTCACTGAATTGAGTTTTTTGCCATTTACTGTAAATATAACATCTGTTAATTCTAGCTCTTGACTATATGGCACTTCCGATTGTGAAGTAAACCTCGCAAAACTTGATGAGATTGATGTAGCAAGTATTGCAACTATAAATATAAATAAAGCAAGTAAGATTATTCTTCTTGGTTTAGCCATAAAGCCTCCGCATAAAAATAATATAATCATGACTCTTTACATTAAAAAAAGCCAGTTCCGTCCGATGATTATTGGCAACTGGCTATCATGTCAAATCGACGAAGATCCTTCAGTTTTGCGTCGCAGGCTTTCACCTGGTTTGCTTTTAACAAAAATGAATGTACTTGAAAATAGAATTTCAAGTTGTATAACGCAAAATTATAAGTAGGATTAAAAAAATATCCCAATATGTATAAGTTTTTTGCAAAAATTCAAAAGTGAATTTGATAGTAAACCAAACGCAACTTAACCGATTATTTATAATTGTAGAAAATAATCCCTGTTTTAAAACATAATAATTTGCTTTATACTTAACTGTTAAGTAGTTTTTACAGGTATATTATAATAGAAAATAACAATTTTGTCAAGTGATATTTTTGTGTGGTATGTTTGTTAACTTTATCACTTTTTTATAGTCAATAATGTCGATTTTCCACATTTACTAACCAAAATTATATGCATCGATTTCTGCATCATTTGGTAATTAAAATTTATAAATGTTAAACCTAAGTGTTTGGCTCCTTGAAAATTCTAGGTCTTTAATTATTTAGTATTACTAAAATTTAACAAATTTGGTATGTCTTTAAATAATCCAACCTTTAGGATTATTCATCAACACAAAAATTATAATTACCTGTTGTTTATCTGACATTTTATGAAATCTCTGAGAACCATAATTTTAAATTTTTTTATATTGACTTAGACTTTTTGTAAATTTGATTTTTACAGAAGCTTTATTAAATAAACTGTTATGAAATACTAAATACAATATATGTAGTCTAGAATCATCATATATATTAACTAACTCTATAACATTTAAATTTTTATTATTCTTAAATTAGAAAATAATAAATATTTTCAGAAAGAACCCCTCATATTGTGCATGCTCTCCATAGTCAAAACATCTAGATAATGATTATTTTCTGAAGAATAATTTGGAAAGTTATCTTTCAAATTAAAGATACTACAAACTGAATTTAATTATAACTACGAAAGTTTATATTAGTTAGTGTTTGACCATTCAATAGCCGTTTATCAATAGATGTAGCACAAATTTCACATTCTCTTATTCATTCTAATATGTTTAGAGATGATCCATATATGACGAAAGTAAATAATGAGATTATAACTAAAATAAATCATAGTTCATTAATTTTTTTTATGTTTGTTTTAAGTAGTATTCATACAATTAACTTCGACAGTAACTTCAAAGTTTAATTCATACGATAATTAGAATATAACCAGTAATTGTTTATATTAAACAAAAGCAATGCCATAATATGATTACTTGTGGCATTAACAATACGTTAACCATGATCATAATAGGTTAAACAGCAGTATTTACATATTAGTTGGTTTAAGCAAATAACAAAAGACACTAGAATTTACACCGAACTAAATCATTCTGAATAATATTTACAATTCTGCGTGAAAATACAATGTCTTTGGTAAATTTTATGCAATTTATATCTACTAAATATATAATTTCTTTATTTAATGAAATTATAAAGGTCAATCTTGATCATAACCCAAATAATAATAACTATCTTTTGTCTGACCTGAGTTGTTAATAACTCTCACTTCATATTTCAAATCATCTTTGTCGGATTTTGATGTTTTGATGAATATATCTTTATGTCGAATATCGTCAGAATTCACATTGGGTGAATTTATATCAAACACAATATAATTAACGTTAGAATCTGCGCTCTGATATATGTTTAAATATTTAAAATCTCCATTGTTGGATGCATCAAACTCAGTTGAGGTAAAATAGAATTGGACGTAGCATATGATATTTTCTTTAAAGAAATCATCATCATATTGAGGTAAAAAATCATTTGAATCTGAATTGTTTAGAGACTGATCATTTGCCAAAAGATAACTTACAAAGGCATCTCTGCTGTCAAAAATTGTAACGGCATATCTTCGACTGTTATTTTGAAAACTTATATCAGTTAATACTTGACCTGGGATTTGTTTGTATTCTGTTTTATCATTATCAACGTTGTTATTTAAGGCACAACCATACATGACAAAGATAAATATTGAAATTAACATCAAGGATAACAAAGCTATTATTATCTTTTTTTTTGTTATTTTGTTTTAGAGTAGTCTTCATAGTAATAATCTCCTTGTAGTTGAAAATTAACTAGAATTATATGTTATCAATAATTCACATATTAGTTTTTTTGAGCAATTTACCAAAGACACTAGAATTTATACCGAGCTAAATCATTCTGAATAATATTTACGATTCTGTGTAAAAATACAATGTCTTTGGTAAATTTAGAATATTTATATATCTACTAGATTTATAATTTCTTTATTTAATGAAATTATAAAGGTCAATCTTGATCATAACCAGAATAATAATAACTATCTTTTGTCTGACCTGAGTTGTTAATAACTCTCACCTCATATTCCAAATCATCTTTATCGGATTTTGATGTTTTGATGAATATATCTTTTTTTCTAATATCATCAGAATTAATTAAGGGTGAGTTTATATCAAACACAATATAATTAACGGTAGAATCTACGCTCTCATATATGTTTAAAAATTTAAAATCTCCATCGCTAGATGCATCAAATTCAGTTGATGTAAAATGAAATTGGACGTAGCATATGATATTTTCTTCAAAGAAATCATCATCATATTGAGGTAAAAAAGCATTAGAATCTGAAATGTTTAGAGACTGATCATTTGCTAAAAGATAACTTATAAAGGCATCTCTACTGTCAAAAATTTCAACAGTACTTGTTTTTAGACTGTTACTTACAAAACTTA
Source organism: Christensenellaceae bacterium (assembly GCA_031259085.1). Taxonomy (GTDB): domain Bacteria; phylum Bacillota; class Clostridia; order Christensenellales; family DTU072; genus JAITLB01. The sequence goes on along the minus strand of JAIRMA010000042.1, from coordinate 6,289 downwards.
TATCAGTTAATACTTGACCATTCATCTGTTTATCACCTGAGGTTTGTATCCCTTTTGTTTTATCATTATCATCGTTGTTATTTAAGGCACAACCATACATGACAAAGATAAATATTGAAATTAATATCAAAGATAACAAAGTAATCATTATCTTTTTTTTGTTATTTTGTTTTAGAGTAGTCGTCATCGCAATAATCTCCTTGTATTTGAAAATCCAACTAGAATTATATGTAATCAATAGTTAATAAGTTAATATATTATTAATAAATAAATAAATTTTTTTTATCTTTGTTCCCTCAAAGAAATTAAGATTGGTAATAATAAATGTGAATTAAAGTTTTAAAATATAATCTAATTTAGATTTGATAAAAAAACCTCCTTCAAATATTGTTAATTAATTTTAGCATTTTTTAAAAAAGAAGTCAATACTATTGAATCAATTGCTTAGCTTATTTTTATCTTAAGTCGTAAATGGTCTTGACTTTTGTTATACTATGGTGTATCATATAACGACAGAAAATACTTATAAATTCTTTAATAGTTGTACTCTTTATATTGTGATAACCTTTCTTTTTATCATGATATATGAACAGTTTATATGGTTTATTGTTTGAATTACAGTTGTGCTACAATATTCATTAGTTGATAATTTAAATTTATTGTTAATGAGTTTCTCCAATACCACAGTGTTATTCAACTTCTCTAATGTTATTTATATAATAAATTTTGAATTCGTATATTAAGATAAATAAGTATATCTATTATCTATTTATAAATTTTTGTCTTGATGGCATTGTTTAATTGTCTCACAATAAAAATATCTCTGACAATTATCTGCAACATGATTCTTATTACAGATAATTTAAGTATTGTTTATTATGAAACATATAATGCCTATTAACCTACATTAAATGATATAATTGTCATATGATTTTATTAATTAAAATTCCATATTTTCTAAGTGTATTAAAATGACGGATAAGTTATTATTATGAAAAGAAATATCGAAAATAAATTGTTGGTGTGGGAAGAGTCCTCAAATCGCATGCCAATTCTTTTATTAGGTGCACGCCAGGTTGGTAAAACATATACTGTGTTCAATTTTGCAAAAGCCCACTTCAGTAGTGTCCTGATGATTAATTTTGATGGCAATACAGAAGTCCAAAAAATATTTGAACCTAATCTTGATCCTGTTCGCATTGTGCGTGAACTAGAAAATATCTACGACAGACAAATTAATATTGAAACACTTATTTTCTTTGATGAAATACAAGCATGCCCTAAAGCACTATCATCCTTGAAATACTTTTGCGAGCAATTACCTGATCAACCAATAATTGCAGCTGGTAGTTTGTTAGGTATCGCTTTGAAGCATCAGCAAGTCTCATTTCCTGTAGGTAAGGTGCATAGATTAACTATGTATCCCATGTCTTTTGATGAATTTCTAATTGCTATAGGTGAAGAAAGGCTCTTAAGGACCATAATTGAATGTGCCTCTGATTATTCTCCAATGCAATATACACCTCATGAGAGAGCTCTCTCACTATATAATGACTACCTGATTGTTGGAGGTATGCCTCAAGCTGTTAAAGAATACATTGAGAAAAAAGATATGGATTTCGTATCTTTAACTCATCAAAACATCGTTCTTGGATATCGTGATGATATGAGCAAGTACTCGTCGCTATCTGAGTCCAGTCGAACTCGGGCCACTTACAATAGCATCCCGAGTCAACTTGCTCGAGAAAATACTAAGTTTATATACAAATTAATCAATAGCAATGCGCGCGCGTCTGCCTATGAACATTGCATTGATTGGCTATCAGATGCAGGACTAATAATACGTGTTAATAAGACCAACACTGGAATGTCTCCGTTAAGTTTTCGAGAAGATTTTTCTTCATACAAGATTTATATGAACGACGTTGGTTTGTTAACCTACAAATCCAATATACCAGTGTCTCTTATTAAAGTAAAAAATGCATTAGCAGATTATTCACGTGGAGCTATTACTGAAAACTACGTTGCCGTTGCACTATCATCTAATGACCATGTTCTTTACTATTGGGGCACAAATGGAAATGCCGAGGTCGATTTCGTTATTGAAACAAATCAAGGCGCAATACCTATAGAAGTTAAATCATCTGACAACACAAAGTCAAAAAGCTTAATTGAGTTTGTGAAAAAATATCATCCTGCTTTTTCAATACGTATTTCTAAAAAGAATTTTGGTTTTGAAAATAACATTAAATCAATTCCTTTATATGCTACATTCTGTATTAAGAAATAATTAGACTGCCTTGCAAACTGTGACTTGATTTATCAAAGGTTAATATTCGACCCAAAGCATCATTTTATGCTAATAACGCCTTTTTGTTTATTCCCATCCGCGCTCCTTTGTCTAAGTATTCCGATCTTTACATGACCTCTAGATGACATTATGTACGACGTTGTGACATTAAAGAAACCTCTTCAATTCTTAGACAAGCTGTATATCATTCAAATTGTCTAATCACTCGAGCTTTCGCAGGCAATTTCTAAAATCTACAGTTTTGAATGATGTTTTTTTAATAAAAATGTATATGTTGTACTTTTTTTGTTTTTTGAAATTTCTATGATATACTATAAATACACACAATATGACAAAATAAGGTCATTAATTCATGTATATAGGACTTGATAAACGCAAAATAAATACTATTTAGCTGTATATACAGCTGTTAGAATAGTATCTAGAATTCATTAAAAATACGTTTAAATGGTGGTTGTGTTGTTTCTTAGGTGCAGGGCATAAAGACTTTGAATACAATGTTTTCGTTTTTGGTTATAATATAGCGCTTTTAATATATAAATAAGCCACTTTTGTAGATAGTGCATAGGCGCGTGCCTTTATAGCTAAACACACAAAGCGAAATTTTAATTTGAATTATTTTTGACTTTTAGCACACTGCTCTCTATTGCGTGCGTTATCCACTGGTCAACATCGCTAAAATTGGCTTGTAAACAAGACTTAATCTCGGGTGTTATTTGCTTTAAAACACACTCTTTAGCTTTTGAAAAAGCAATGTTTTGAGCTTCTTTATCAAAAGAGCCTGATGCCTTTAAACTGTCAACATATGTCTGAAATACAGAATTGACAGAATTGGATACAATGTTATTAGCTGTTGTTAAAAGCAACACCGCTTTTTCGTTGTTAGCCTTTGATTGGATCCAGGTGATTAGAGCTTTAGTAGCAAACCCTAACAAAGGCAATACTACTGCAGTGATTACTGAGGTAGTGACGGTCACTAGTACTTCATTCATTTTTTGCCTCCCGCTTTTTGGTCAATTCGTCTATTCTTTTATGCGCCGCTTTTGTGCTTTGCTCAATAACTACTACACGCTCGCCTAAGCCTTTCAACTCATTAACAGATGCCTTTATATCAGCTATGGATTGTTCGGAAAAGGCAAGTTTAGAGGTTACTCCTTTCACCTCTGTACTTAGCGTCTTTATATCTACACGCATATCACTAACAGTCTCTTTAAACTCTGTTCGCATTTCTATAATAGCGGTCTTAAATTCTGACCTTAAGCCCGCTGGCAAACTAGCTACTGTTGCCTCTAATCTATTAAAGCTCTTCTTTAGTTCTTCATAGTCTTTAGCCATTTGAATATGATTTGCTGTGTTGTTGACTTTGGACTTTAGAATATTGACTATAAACACAACAATAGCGCACACCGACGCACATGCTGATATTATTGAGTATATCATTTGTTATCCTCCTAATAAAGCATTCAATTTAGACTGAAGCTCGTTAAGTTTATCCTCAACAGTTGCACCATCACTCATTAACACTGTATCAGCATATGTCATTGGAAATAAGCTTATATCCTCACTATTCTTTAAAACACAATAACGCCCCTCTTCACCTGCTTGCAACTCTGTTATATCCATCAATGCAGGTACGTTGCTACCATCCTTTGTTATGTTATAACAAATCACAGTGTTATACCCTTCTGAAATAGAAGGTATGTCAACGGCAGGGGATGCCAGCTTAACTTTGATTCGCTCTTTTAAGGGGGCGACTATACACAATTTCTCAGAGCTAGCCCAATCCTTAAATTTAGTAACCTTTTGCGCATCTGTATCAGAATCTGTTATGCCAAGCCTTGAGCTTAAAACTTTAATATAACAAAGAGACGACAAGGGATATGTTCCTTCTTTGTTTAAAGCTGAAAAAGCGTTGGATGTTGTTACACATGTAAAAAATTTATTTGCAATATGAATTTGGGAGGGAGCCCAAGAATTCGTGTTGGAAGTATAATAAAAAATTGAATAAGGAGCTTTTTCATGGGTAGATGTTTTAGTAATGGTCACATCACTTGTTGAAAAATCTAAAAAGAGACTGCCTATCTCGTACTCATTAGTTGTTTTTAAAAGCCTATCACAGTTTTGCAAATTGATCCCACCACCTTTTCGGGTGACAGGGCCAAAAGCTTCATACCCCCTTTTTAAAGTGCCCCTATTAACCATTGCAGTATCTTTATAAGTGGAGCTATTATATGTTTGGAAGCGCAAATACGTTGCGCCGTTAGGGATTAGAAGGCTCCCTCCTGATGTACTCGTATAAGTTTTGTCAAAAGTTTCTGTTTGGATAGGCGCTTTGTTCTCATCATAAAACTTCACTGTATAATAAGGACGATATATGAAATAATATTCATTAGCATCAACTGATATAAAGTCTGAAACGACACAGCTAGTTGTGCTGGTGTTAATTGTCCCATCCTCTTTTAAAGCGCCTACAGTCACTGCGCTTTTATCAAACAAATTAGTGCTTTCAGTTATTAGGGGTTGTGTTATGCTAATGCCTTTATAAGGTTCGTAGGGCTCTTCGGTGTTGCCTAGACTAAACATTAAGTTTTCTATGATGACCTGATTAACATCATACTTTATCAAGTCAAATGAAATTGTAAAGTCTGTATCTGGTACTAACAGCTCGTTTGGATAGCTAGCTGTACAGTCTTGTTTAGTGCCGCCCATGCCAAAATTAAACTTTTCAATACCTGAGTCTCTAAATTCAAACTTCACACTACAATGGCCTAACGGCAATGGGGCTTCAGGCTTTATCAAGTAAAAGTACGTGTCACCCAGCGCGGCATCTCTATATCCGACTATCTTTAATGACGGCGTTGAGACATTAGCACTAGTAGTCATTGTTAATCTATTGCCATTAACGACATATCCAGTCATGCAACTGCTATAGCTGTTAATATCAAACAGTTGTGAGCCTGTCACCTTTATGCCTATGTCTTTTACAAACTGCAAAGAGGTAGGTATACCTTCGCTGTCAAAGGTTTGTGTGCAAGGCATATGATATTCTACAGCGTCGACGAAAGAGTGCGCACTATTAACTCTAACAATCCGGCCCACTGTGTTAGTAGGTGATGAGATAGTAATTGCGGCCTCTTGTACTTTAGTAGAAATCTTGCTGTCAATCAATGCTATATTAGCATCTGTCAACACTCCACCCTCCGCACCCCTAATGTTGCTTTCGTACTTCCATCTTGATTTTACACTGTCTTTGGCAATACAGCTATAAGTGTTTTGGGTTGTGTTGTTTCTATAGATATCACCTACTTTGCATTCTGTGGTTAGTGCAGAATCGTAAATATAAATATCACTGCCTGTGCCTGTGATCAAAGTGCCGTTAAACCATCGTGTAGCTTCTTTGTCATCTGTATTTTTGACCCATTCAGAGGCAACTAACATAAATGACATACCCCGCCCATCATACCTTGCTACTTGTGTCCTGTTCTTTTGTACGAATAAAAACTCATCACCATATAAAAGCGTATTGATTATGTATATATCATCTTGCAAGGTGGGTATTAATTCTAACAGTTGCTCCTCAGTCATATTAGCTGTTTGAATTCTAATAATATCACCGTTTGACTCAGCATTTATGCTTCTTATCATTGGTGTTAATTCTTTAATGCCGTCAGGGGTTAAGACAAATGTTGCTAATACATAATCATAACGTCCAACGCCCTTTTCAATCTCGTCAAAGTTGCTAGCGGGCTCTGTAGTTATAACAGCCTCTGAATCTAAAGTCGAAGCATTGATTCTCAACACAAGGTTTAAAATCTCATTAGTTATCGGAAATGCATCGTAATATATAAGCTGTTCATTCTCAAAACTGACTCTATAACCTCTAATTATTAGCAACCCTTTGCCCATTATAATTCGATCGCTAGTATAAGTTAATTCACAGCCAAATACACGCCCGCTAATATTCTTTGATACGTAATT
>JAIRMA010000030.1 GCA_031259085.1 Christensenellaceae bacterium | reverse complement strand
TTATAACTTCCCAACAATAGTTATAAATACAAAATAATTCTAAGAATCTTATTTTAGGAAAAGATCAAAAATTGTTGATTTATCCTGTGTTTACACAAAAATTTGGAAAATTCCAAAATAGGTTGTTTCTCTTACAAAATGAAAAATTTAATAAAATTTTATCTACGGTGCATGGTGATCCTGTAAACAATATTCACTACTGCATCAATCTATAAATAATTCAAACATGTTAAAAATATTTGCAAACTTCCTGTATATTAGTTTATTATATATAAGATCAATTTTACTAGTTCCTGTTATTGTCAAAATTTGGCACTCATTTTGCACAATTTGCCATTCCGTTCTTTTGACCAGGCCAATAAGGAAGGATTCTCATAAATCATGAATTTGCTAACAAAATATATCAATCAAAAAACCTTCTCTAATTACGAGGATTTTGCTAACAACGTTTCATTCTTTGACATCAAAGAGTTTAATTTTGCCTTTGATGTTATTGATGAGTATGCAAAAATAGCTCCATTCAAGCGTGCCTTAGTTTGGTGTGATGATTCAGGCGCTGAAAAAATATTAACTTTTAAAGAACTCTCTATTTTATCAAACAAGACAGCTAACATGCTTTTAGCCAAAGGCTTTAAAAAAGGCGATTTTATTATGACAATGCTTAATCGAAGATATGAATATTACATTGTGGCTGTGGCTTTATGTAAAATAGGAGTAGTCATTATTCCTGCAACCTGTCTTTTGACCCCTAAAGATATAGTATACAGATGTGTTAACGCAGATGTAAAAGCAATTATTTCAACAAATGAAATTCCTGTAAATGAAGCTATCCTCCAGGCTAAGCAACTATTACCTAATCTAGAATTTTTGTTTAACGTCGGGAGCGTACCTGGTTTTTTAAATTTCAATGAGGAAATACTAAATTATTCAGATGTGCTAAACGCTTGTGACAAGCCACAGTTAGATGACAAAATGTTAGTATATTTTACCTCTGGCACAACTGGCTATCCGAAGATGGTAGCACATAGTTTCAAATATCCTTTAGGACATATTATGACTGCTTATTTTTGGCAAGCGGTACAAGATGATGGATTACACTTCACTATGGCAGAAACTGGCTGGGCTAAGTTTAGTTGGGGGCAAATATATGGGCAGTGGATAGCAGGCTCTGCCGTGTTTTGTTATGATTATTTTGGACGCTTTACACCGACTGATGTTCTTCCTCTAATATCAAAATATAAAATATCGACTTTTTGTGCTCCTCCTACTATTTATAGGTTTTTAATAAGAGAGGATTTAAGTCAATTTGACTTTTCATCTTTATCTAGCTGTACAACAGCTGGAGAACCTCTTAATGCTGAAGTATTTAAATTATTTAAACAGGCTACAGGAATATCCATTCGTGAAGGATTTGGACAATCCGAAAGCGCTGTTATTTTAGCAACATTTAGATATTGTGAGCCTAAACCTGGTAGTATGGGACTTCCTGCGCCTATATACAATGTCACATTAATGGATGGGGCTAATGATATAACTGAGAGTGAAAAGGTCGGTGAAGTAGTTATAAAATTAAAAAATAATCAGTTTGGTTTGTTGATTGGTTATCATAAAGACTCACAAAAAACAATAGACGCTTTGGCCTATGGGTGTTATTCAACAGGTGATTTAGCATATAGAGATTCGGACGGATATTATTGGTTTGTCGGGCGCAAAGATGATATAATTAAATCAAGCGGGTATAGAATCGGACCTTTCGAAGTTGAAAGTGCACTTCAAGAACATCCTTCAGTTCTAGAATGCGCAGTAACTGGAGAACCTGATCCACTAAGAGGACAAATTGTGAAAGCTACTATTGTCTTAGCACCAGGATATGCTCCGTCAGATGCTCTAAAAAAGGAAATTCAGGATCACGTTAAAAATGCAACGGCCCCATATAAATACCCTCGCGTTATTGAATTTGTTGATGCTCTTCCTAAGACAATTAGTGGCAAAATCAAAAGAAAAGATATACGTAAACGATAGTAGGATTTGAATAGGACACGTTATTTTGATGTTTTTAAATTAATCTAAATTGTGAGTATTTAGCTTGTTTGATTTATTACTTTAACTTGCTACCGTATTTAAAATAGTACATTTCTAATGTGGTAATAACTGACTAGAAAATGTGCACAGGTTTTGATAAATATATATTTGTAGGTGATAAAATGACTGACATAGAAATAGCAAATTCAATTAAATTAAAAAATATCCATGTGATTGCAAATGCTCTAGGTGTAAAGGATGATTATCTTGAGCCCTATGGGAAGTATAAAGCTAAGATCACTGAGGAACCACACAAATCATCCTCAGGAAAACTTATATTAGTCACTGCTATAAATCCTACGCCTTTTGGAGAAGGCAAAACAACTGTATCTATCGGTTTAGCAGACGGTCTTGCTAAACTCGGCAAAAAGGTTTCTCTAGCACTTAGAGAACCATCGTTAGGCCCAGTTTTTGGGATTAAAGGTGGAGCAACTGGTGGGGGATATGCTCAAGTAGCCCCAATGGAAGATATCAATTTGCATTTCACTGGAGACTTTCATGCAATCACATCTGCTAACAATTTATTATCCTCTCTTATAGATAACCATGTTAAGCATGGAAATGCTTTGAATTTTGACATTAACCGTATTGAATGGCGTCGCTGTATTGACTTAAATGATCGTGCGCTTAGAGAAATTGACTGTGCTTTAGGCGGCAAAATTAATGGTGTCCCAAGAAAGGATGGGTTCAATATAACTGCTGCATCAGAAATAATGGCCACTCTTTGTTTGGCTGATGATTTACTAGATCTTAAAGAGCGCATTGGAAGGATTGTGTTAGGATATAGTGTTAGTGGTTTACCTATTTTAGTTTCAGACTTAAAAGGTGAAAATGCCGCGACTATTTTATTGAAGGATTCAATTTACCCAAATTTAGTTCAAACCCTGGAAGGAACTCCTGCAATTATACACGGTGGTCCGTTTGCTAATATTGCTCACGGTTGCAATAGCATTCGAGCAACGAGACTATCAATGCAATATTCTGATTATACAATAACCGAGGCAGGATTTGGGGCCGACCTTGGGGCCGAAAAGTTCTTAGACATCAAATGTAGAGGAGCAGGGTTAAAACCAAATGCTGTCGTTTTAGTAGCCACTGTAAGGGCGTTAAAATACAATGGCGGATTTGATAAAAATTCCTCTGGACCTGGAATTATAGAATTAAAGAAAGGGCTGGCAAATTTAGAGGGGCACCTTGATAATCTCATTAATCTTTTTGGCGTCAAGCCTGTTGTTGCTATAAACAAATTTAAAGGCGATACTATAGAAGAAATCAATCTCATTAAAGATTCTGCTGAAGTATTTAATGTTCCCGCTTGTGTAGCTGAGTGCTGGGCCTTTGGCGGGGAAGGCTGTCTGGAGTTAGCTGAAAACGTGCTGAAAATAGCTGATGGTTCTGATCCTGTTCTTAACTTTGCCTATGATTTAAAAGCTACTCTTCAAGAAAAGATAATAAGCGTTGCAAGACGCGTTTATGGGGCTAGCTCAGTTCATTTTGAGGAAAAGGCATTTAATAAATTAGAGCACTTCTCTAAAAGTATCTATTCGGATTTGCCTGTCTGTATTGCAAAAACACAATATTCGTTTTCACAGGATCCTAAACTTTTAGGACGCCCTCACAACTTTACGTTCAACATTCGTGATGTTCAATTAAGAGCAGGCGCTGGCTTTATTGTGGCAATTGCTGGAGATATAATGCTGATGCCTGGCCTTGCTCAACAACCCGCGGCTTTGAGCATGCATATTGATAATTCAGGAAATATTTCGGGATTGTTCTAAATTTTTGAGATACTCCACTTTTTTGTGTAAATAAATTGGTAATAAAAAATTTGATTTTTTCTAAAAATGATTTATAATAAATTATTTTAGTGAAAAGGAGATTACTATGATATCTACTCAAAAA
>JAIRMA010000006.1 GCA_031259085.1 Christensenellaceae bacterium | reverse complement strand
TGATCCGTAAATAGAATTTATAATATCTATAAAAAATATGTAACACATTATCTAAATACTAAACACAATTTATATGTTGAATTTAAGTTTAGAATCTCAATGCAGAATTAAAAACTTGCTTTCCTTGTTCTTTAAATTCTATCACAAAAATATCATATTGTCAATATATATAATATTTTAGTGATTTTCTATTGCAGTAAATTTTGATATTTAAACAATAATTTTTGATGTTAATATACATCTTAAAAGAAAGAATATAATCTAAATTAAAGTACTCATAATATATTTATATTAAATGTTTAGAATCAAAGTGTTATTGAATTTTACACTAAAAAAGTGTTTATATTTTTATTAACATTTAAGTTCAAGATTTTGAAATGCTAAGTATATATTTACTTAAAATCAATAGCAAATAGAAATCTTAATCATAATATAATTATTTAAAATATTTAGATGCTATGTTCTTATGTTTAGTAGTGGTGACTTAAGATAAAAATGTGGCAACACTCTAATATGGGATGTTTTAAACTCTGAATAATGTAGAATAACAAGGTTGACAGGAATTATTTAAAAGATTAACTAATTAGTAAATCGAATACAAAAAAAGCCTTTTTAATATAAAATAGGGCTCTTGAAAGTTACAAAATTAAGACATTTTTCCATTCTACTTAAATGAAAACATTTTACTTTAAACTCTATTTATTTCTCATTTAAATATCTACTATACATTTCAATTCAAGTAGAGCACAGAATAATCGATATTAATAAAAACCTCATAGAGAATATTTTACCAATTCTTATATACATAAAAGCACATCATTTTATATAACAGATATTATATTTATTATTGATATACATTTTTTAAGTGGTCCTAAAATAGGCTTAATAGAATCAAACACTTATTAGTATTTTTACAAGATCAAAATAATTGAAATATAAAAATACTAAATAATTAAATTATTTAAGTTTTTTTTCAGATATTAAGACACATTATGTTATGCCAAAAAATTAGTATGTGATGTTCTTAGATATCACTCAGTCTGTAAAATCCATTTTCTTTAGTATTGAATAATCACATATTTCTATATTGTAATCAGATATAACTTTGCTAAATTTTTCAGAATTCAGAAATTCTAGGTCATAAACCCTGATTTTATTCCAGCTTGATACCCCGTTTTTGGAGACTGATTGATAGGAAGGATGCGAAAAAAACTCTGTCAAACCTACCTCAATACCTTTTATCATCTTAATTAAGTTGTTTTCATAGTCTTTATATGATTTTATATCCTTATCACTCATATTGTTTGATATCATAGTATTTATTATTTTAACATTTCTTTTTTTTGCATTATTTAATATTATTCTGTGTGGTATCTTAATACAATTATATAAAATTCTATTTTTTACTATGTTTTTTATGAAATCAGTTCTTGAAGGGAATCTGAATGGCAAATCATACTTGCTACATATATTAAACGCATCAATATAAAATCTTCTTCCATTTATACCATATAGAGTTCCACAATGACTATCCGCATGGTCAACTTTTAAACCTTTATTTATGATATATTCATATTGAGCAATTAATTCACAGGTGACATCTAGATGAGTTGCGTTTTTTCTAAAAAATTTAGTGGTTGAAAAATATCCTAGTGAGTTCACTAAACTTTTCACATCCTCACGTGGAGAAATTGGTTTCCATGGGTCAGCATCATAATCAGAATTAAATGCCCAATGTACTCCTAGTGGCATATCAATTTTTTTTGCTAATTCTATTGCATCATCTCTAAACGATGCCACTGGCATAAAACTAACAGAGCTGATTTTTTTTGAACTATATAATTCAAAAATTGCCTTATTGGTTTCAGTTGCAACACCAAAATCATCTGCATTGACTATTAAATATTTTTTTTTCGAATCCATATAACAATATCATTCAAATGCTTCATCTGGCATTTCTATAATTTCTTTATCTATATCTATCTCTTTGTTTTCATTATTACGTGGGCCGCAACATTGAAGTTTTGAAAGAGGGCATTTACATACTTGATATGCCTTGTCTTCACGGTTTACTTTAATCTTGACTTCCTCAGCTATTAGATTATAACCTATAACATGTCCCTCATACTCGTCAGTCTTAGCATAGGTATTAAGTTGTGGCATGTTTTTCAAATTTTTCTTATATGTCTCATTTTCATAAGCTATACAACACATCATTTTTCCACAGCAACCTGCTAGTTTTGCAGGTGTGATGGGTAGATTTTGGAGTTTAGCCATCTTTACACTAACTTTATCATAATCCTGTAAATGTGTTATGCAACAACAAGTTCTACCACAAATCCCTAAATTTCCTCGAAATTTTATGTCATCCCGATCATATATTTGCCGCATTTCAACTTTCACTTTATTCATTGCCGCAAATTCTTTTGTGAAAACCCGAAAATCAACTCTAGTATTATTAGGAGACGTAAAGTACACCATTAACTTTGTCCTGTCAAAGTTATATTCAATCTCAACAATTTTCATTGATAAATTATGTTTTGTTGCTAAAGCCATTGCTTTTTCAAATAAAATTGGTCTTGCACTTATATTATAATCATGTTTTTTACAATCCTCTTCATTTGCACGTCTTATAATAGGTTTTAGTTCCTGTGGTATTTTATTCTGACAAACCTCTGTATTTCCAAAAGAAACCTCTCCAAACTCAACACCTCTGGCGGTTTCAACAATTACTTTTTCATTTTTTTTAAATTGCTCTTCACCTGGATCAAAAAAATAGGTTCTAAGGCCTGTCTTAAACTTCACACCTATGATAAACGGCATTTGTGCTTTTCCTCCAGTATATTATATATAAGTTTTTCAGCAAGCGCTAAGGCCGTAACGTTCACATTTATCAATTGTTTTGCATCGGCAATAAGAAATATACATTTCGCAACAGCCCCAGGTGAATACTCAAAACCCGTAGCGAGCTTTTTAATATCATCAATTCGATTCAAAGTAATAAAATTGTCACCTTTTGATACGTATTCTAAGACATCACGAAATATAATCTCGAAAAATTCAAATGTTAATTCAATATTCTCTCTTTCAAACAACCTTGAATCAACCATGTTAATCATTTGTTTAGTACTACTACATGTCAAAAGCATATCAAAGGATTCTTCATAAATATTGGTGTAATCTTCTTCTTTTGAAAATTTAAAAGCTTTATCAAAACGTCCGTCAGAAAAAACCGCACACGACTCTGCGACATCCTTAGAAACTCCCTCATTAATTAGTTCTAATAATATACTATTAGTAGAAAACCTAGGTAAATATAATTTCTTAGCCCTTGATAAAATTGTTTGCAAAAGAGAAGCTTCATCACTAGTGAACATAAAAATCATCACATCAGCAGGCGGTTCCTCAAAAATTTTCAGAAGCTTGTTTTGCTTCAGTGGATTTAAACTATCCGCATTATCAATAAAATATAGCTTTTTTGAACCTTCCCAACTTTTAACATATGTATCTTCAATTAATGTCTCTATATCTTTAACGGATATCTTACCATCTGTGTTATATACTTTAAAATCAGGATGAGTGAATTCATCAATCTGTAAACATACTTTGCATTTGTTACAGCCCTTTTGTTTACAAAACAACATTTTTGCAATCAAATTCATTAATATATTACGTGTGTATGTGTCTTCTCCAGACACGATATATGCATGTGACATTCGATCAGTTTCTAAATCCTTTGAAAATTCAGTCATGACCTTACTTTTACAAATCAAATCAGTTATCATTATTTAATTAATCCACGACTTATAAGTTTTTCAATTATTGATCTAGATGTTAGCTCTTTGTCCTCAGTAGGATCTATGTTAATAAACCTATCAGAATATTTTTGACTTATCTCTTTAAATGCATTATATACCATGATATGAAAATGATCAGTCTCATCTTCCATTCTATCACCAGTTATAACTTTCCCTTTTTGTTTCCTCCATGAATTCCTAGGATCCATATTAATAAATATTGTACAATCTGGCATGCAACAGGAACATGCGAACTCATTAATTTTAAGGACAGTTTCAAACCCCAAGCCACGTCCAACACCTTGATATGCTAGTGATGAATCAATATATCTATCGCATATAACAATTTTATTTTGCTCTAGAGCAGGCAATACTAAATTCAGGATGTGATCAGCTCTTGCTGCAGCAAATAAGTATGCTTCAACTATTGGTGAAATATTACTATTGCCATCTAGTATCATATTCCTTATTTCTTCGGCGATTTTTGTACCACCCGGCTCACGCGTAAATATTGAATCTTGCAATGTATCATCTAGATATTGTTTAAGAAGTTTTGCTTGCGTTGTTTTACCAACGCCCTCACAACCCTCAAATGTTATAAACGTCCCTGCCATCTCTACCCTTTTTGCATAATTTATATTAGCTATATTTTAACACAGATAACTTATTATTTACAAGCCCCAATATTGAATTGCGATTGTTTTTAATTATATCTATAGCATTTTCTGTTATATAATCACCAGCAAATATAAACGGTGTTCCAGGTGGATATATAGATAATTCTCTATACGATCTGCGGCCTATTGCATCATATAAATTAACTAATGAATATTCGTCAAATAATTCGATTTTCTTGATTGTTTTCGTCAAATTGTATTTTTTTGTCTCTTTCTTTGGAATTAAATCGCTAAGCTTTGTTTTTAATATTTCAGATAAGTATTTTAAATTCGTTTGATTGAAATAAGTTACAATAAATATTAAACAATTATCATAACAAGCCTCTGCAAAAATACCATATTTCTCAAGGGTGTTCTTAACAGACATCATATCATATTCAGAAGTTATAACTAATCTTGTAAAATCATCGTTCTTCACTACTTCAAATGGTGCGATCCATTCGCTAAAACGCTCAATTAGCCATACTAAATCATAAAAAATACCCCGACCAATCTTATTAAACTTTTTGATCGCAAGCTCAGCTTTTGCCATAATATAATATGACGGGCTTGAAGAATGAATATCAGTAAATGCAAGATCAATCTGATCAGCGTACTTTTCTTTAAAGTGAATTATTGCACCACCAGTAGGTACAGGTAATGTCTTGTGTAGTGAATGAATTACAATATCTGCAAATCTCAATGCTGTTTTTGGTAGTAATTGAAAGAATCTATAATGGGCACCATGAGCTTCATCAACTATATATATGATTTTATCAGATATAACACTCAGTTTGTTTGCATTACCTTTGTAATCAACAGCAGTGTAATATACTACATCAGGTGCTATTTGATCAATTGCATCTTGATAACTAGAATAATCACAGAAATATGCATTCCTAATTCTAAATAATCTAATTGCAGAAAAAACTGAATAATGGCAATCTCCAACTACAAGTATTTTTTTGTCAGAAAACGCCTTTAATGCTATGTGTATTGCTGTAGTAGCTCCTTGAGTTATGTATCTACAACATTCAGATCGGTATACCTTTGATACTTCAATTTGACTCTCTTTAATAACACCAGTATTTAGTAACAAATTTCCAGAATAAGACAATTCTGTAATATCTGTCCTATCTATAGTTCCACTATGCCCCGGTGTATGAAATGACCCATGGAAAATGTTGCTATTTATTGCATCATTTAGTGGAGTGTTCATGAATTTTTAGGTTTCATTGTCGGGAATAATAAAACATCACGAATTGATACAGCATTAGTATATAGCATAATCATTCTATCAATCCCAATGCCTAGCCCGCCAGTCGGTGGCAATCCATACTCTAAGGCAGTTACATAGTCCTCATCCATCATTTGAGCTTCGTCATCACCTGCTTCTCTTAGTTTAACCTGAGCCTCAAATCTTGATCTCTGATCTAATGGGTCATTTAACTCACTAAATGCATTCCCCATTTCTCTTCCCATTATAAAGAATTCAAAACGCTCAGTTAGTCTAGGATCTGACTGTTTACGCTTAGCTAAGGGACTAACCTCTATTGGATAATCAAGAACAAACGTAGGTTGTATTAATTTTTCCTCTACTATTCTGTCGAATATCTCATACAAAACTTCTCCGTCTGTATAATTATCCTTAATTTCAAGACCTAATTTAATTGCATCCTCTCTAAGCTTCAATGGGGTAGTGTTATAAAAATCAATCCCTGTCTCTGACTTGACAAGATCTGTCATAGTGACTCTTTTCCACTTGCCATCTAGATTAATCTTAACACCTTGATACTCAATCTCACGTGTACCTAGTACTTTATCTGCACAAAATTTGAACAAATTTTCTACTAAATCGATCATGTCATTATAATCAGCATAAGCTTGATAACATTCCATAGTAGTAAACTCAGGATTGTGTTTTACACTCATACCTTCGTTTCTAAAAAGCCTACCAATCTCGAATACTTTTAAAAAACCACCAACGATTAAACGCTTTAAATAAAGTTCTGGTGCAATTCTTAAAAACATATCAATATCAAGTGTATTATGATGCGTCGTAAAAGGTCTGGCATTTGCTCCACCTAAAATGGTGTTAAGAATAGGTGTCTCAACCTCTAAAAACCCTTGTTCGTTTAAGAACTGACGAATAGCAGATATAATCTTAGACCTTATAACAAAAGTTTCCTTTACTTCTGGGTTAACTATTAAGTCAACGTAACGCTGTCTATATCTTAGCTCAGTGTCTTTTAAACCATGAAATTTTTCAGGCAATGGTAAAAGTGACTTAGACAAGAGTTTTAAGTTATTGACTTTAATGCTAATCTCACCCTTATGTGTGACAAAAACATCTCCCTCAAGTCCAATAATATCACCTACATCGTACTTCTTGAATGCGTTGTATGCAATTTCTCCTACTATGTCCATTTTTAAGTAAATTTGTATTCTAGATGAACCATCATCAACATGCGCAAATGACGCTTTTCCCATTACGCGCTTACTCATAAGTCTACCAGCTATTTTAACTAAACGGCCTTCGTAACATTGTGAATCAGATAAAATGGATTTTGCATCTGTTGTAATTTCAAATCTTACTTCATGGAATGGATCATTGCCGGCTTCTTTTAATTGATTGAGTTTATCCTTGCGTACTTCAATTTCACTAGCAACAGAAACTTCACCTATACTTGAACCAATTTGGTTTTCATCCATATATGAAATCCTTATTTAAATATTCTTAAAATTTTAAATTCATTTGAGTCGCCAGATGGTAGCAATACTTTAACAACATCATTTTTTCTATGACCGACTAATGCTTTCCCGATTGGGCTTTGGTCACTGATTTTATTTTGAACACTGTTTGCTTCATAACTCGATACTAGTTGGTATGTCAAATCCTCATCATACATAGAGTCATGAATTGTTACAAAATTACCAATTCCTACTGTTGTAGTCTTTAATAGACTAGTATCTATAGGATATGCGTTAGATAGGATATTAGAGATTGTAGCAATCTCTATTTCAAGTCTCTCCTGTTCTTCTTTAGCTGACGCATATTCTGCATTCTCAGATAAATCACCAAACTCTTTAGCTAATTTTATAGCTTCAGCCACCTCAGTTCGCCCAACAGTTTCAAGCTTTCTAAGCTTGTGATTTAACTCATCAAATTTTGCTTGTGTTAATGGTATAGATTTATCCACGTTGCTACCTCCAGTTTTTGTTCGCTTTAGATTAGCGAAGAAAATACTTTCATGATTATTGATTATATAATATAAAACCTGCTTTGTCAATAAGTCATGAGATTTAATTTAAATTTTTTCTTCAAATCTCCACTTAAATCATTTAAGTAGATTTGTTTTAAACATTGATAGAATGCAAAATTTCTAAAAATTATGACAGTCTATTCATTATATTCAAAGTAATATAAAGTTGTTATATTGAAATCGCCTTAATTCTCCATTAAATATTAAATATAATTTAATAAATACTTAAAGAAAACTAATCAATACAATTACCACATTTATTGGGATTTAACTAGATTTTTGCAATACAATAATCGCTTTTTCAAATAGTTACATCCACATTTCAAAATTTATCCGTATAAAAAGATTCTTGATATCGGTAAATTATTATCTTGATACTAAAGTATCTTTCTTTCAAGTGAATTTCAAGTGTATTTAGTATCAATAATAAACCTACCTTTTATTCTAATTGTATTCGTAGAGCTACTAGCATTTAATATGTTTCTTTATTGTTTTGTAGCGTCATAATAATTGGGCTCTCTTTTAAAATAAATAAAAGAATTCAAATAATTTAAAACTGGTTCAGCAATTTTATAAAATAAGATTCTTTTTTTTACTAGAAAGATCAAATCAGCTAATTAATCAATAATGATTAAAATTGTGGTAGCATAATATTTAATATACTGGTTATTTAGTATTTATAATATATTAACTAAAAAACACCAAATTAACTAGACATTTTACACGTTGCTTGCCTTACTAAATGTAAAGTCATTAGAATATTCTAAATATAGTGAACCAGTGTATAAATACAATTCTTTTTTAGATTAAATTATAAAAATTCGAAAATCCTTCAGAATTTCAAATCATTATGCATATTATTATGAATTCATCAAAACACTCCAAAAGTGCCCAATTTAGTTGATATTAAAATTTGAATCGCTTTTCAAAGTCAGCAATTATTTTAACATAGTCAGTGTCTATTCCTTTAGGGGACAAGTAAACTTACTTAAAAACACTTTAGAATTTCTTAAAAAATTAAGCACAGAACAACATCGATTTTTTTCGTTGAATAACTAATATGTGTCTCTCTGTCAATTTAATTAAAGGAAAATTCAAGTTTTAAAAATCAATAAAGAAATCCGTCGCCATATATACTAAGTCATAATATCAATCCTACAATAAATTATTGTGTGAACAGAATTATTTAACATTAATAACGATAAAGCTTAAAACCTATCATTTATCTCTGTTTTTTAACAAATAATTGTCTTTAACAAAATTTAAATGTGAATTATATGATTCTCGTCAGTGAGTTTATAAAGTGACATCTCTATCGCTCTAAAATGTTCTTTAGACTTAGATAATGTAGTCATTAGAGTGTTATTGATTTCTTAACTGTTCAGTAATCAAATAACTAGTCTGTAAACAACACTGTAGATAAATATCGTTCTCCTGTATCAGGAAATAAAACTACGACAAGTTTTCCTTTGTTCTCTGTTCTCTTTGCTATCTCAGTAGCCGCCCATAAAGCAGCTCCTGAAGAGATGCCTACTAATATACCATCAGATTTTGCAATCTGTTTTGAAACGCTAAAAGCATCCTCATTCTTTACAGGAATTATTTCATCATAAATTTTAGTGTTTAAAGTGTCTGGGACAAACCCTGCACCTATACCTTGAATCTTATGTGGACCAGGTTTACCTGTTGATAATACCTGACTATCAAATGGTTCAACAGCAACAATTTTTATATTAGGATTTTTTTGCTTTAAAAATTTACCGGCACCGCTAATTGTTCCACCAGTTCCAACGCCTGATACAAATATATCAACTTTACCATCGGAGTCATTCCATATTTCTGGACCAGTAGTTACTTCATGGATTGCCGGGTTTGCAGGGTTTTTGAATTGTTGAGGCGTGTAGGAATTAGGTGTTGCGTCAGCAAGCTCTTTAGCTTTTTCAATAGCACCTTTCATACCCAATGCACCTGGTGTCAAAACTATCTCAGCACCATATGCCTTTAAAAGAGCTCTTCTTTCAATACTCATTGTATCTGGCATTGTTAATATAAGTTTATATCCTCTAGATGCACAAACTGCAGCTAAACCTATTCCTGTGTTTCCACTAGTAGGTTCAATAATAACTGAAGATTTATTTATGAGTCCGTTTTTTTCTGCATTTTCAATCATTGCCCAGGCAATTCTATCTTTTACACTACCTGCAGGATTAAATAGTTCAAGCTTTGCTACAATTGTAGCTGCTAAATTGTTGTTTTTATTATAATTAACAAGTTCTAACATTGGTGTTTTACCAATAAGATCAGTTATATTTTTTTTAATGTTCATCGATAATGTCTCCAATTTAATATTGACTTTATATATTATTATATCAGATTTTAATATAATTATCAAATATTTTGTATCATTAATATTAACAAATATCATATTTAAAGATCTTAATTTTTTAAAATTATGTTTGACAATTGATCAAAGAGAATGTATAATTTTTGCTTGTGAATTAAATGTTTTTAATAACATCTTATTCTTTTATTTATAATATAATACAACCTTTAAGGACAACAAATGATCATCGAATGTATAAAAATCACAGACGCACCAAAGCTTAAGACATTTATAACTCTTAATAAATCAGAGTGTGTGAAACATTATCAAAAAGAATTTGAGTATACTAAAAGTCAAATTATTATTCCTGGATTTAGAAAAGGAAAAGTGCCTTTCCAATTTTGTATGGATCCTGAAAGATTGCGATCAACAGCTGAATTCATATGCGTTGACATATTGCAGAATCAAATTGGAATAATAATGAATGATATTAATACTGAGAGCTCTAAAATAATCCACGGTGAGAACCAATATGAATTTTTAAAGGTTGATCCATTAAATGATGTTCATTTACCTAAATTTGATCTTCTTATTGCAAGTCTTGATTGTATTAAATTCTCATTCGTTTTAGATTATATTCCCAAAATAGATATCAAAGATATATTAATAGAAAGAATTGACTATTTCAACCATAATATCAATATACCTGATAACGATATTAAAATGATCACATGCGAAGCTATAAAGTTATATCAGATGCAACTTTTAAATGATTATAAAGAATTAGATAACCTAGCCACAACAGTAACAGAAAATTCTACAGTACAAATGTTTATTCAACTATTCAAATCCGATGGGACTCCTATCACATGGTATTCAAACCATACCCTGTTTGATAATTTCATTATAATGAAGTATTCTGTAATGCCCGATGAACTTTACAATGAATTGTTAGGTATGAATTTGTATATGACTAAAAACATAACTATTCGTATGAGACCAGAGTTATCTTCCTGTTCCTTATTTGATAACCAAATTTTTGATCCTGTTAGAAATTTAGCAAAATTAGATACAATTAATATGAAAGTAACAGTTTTAGAAATCAGGGAGCTACCTCCAGAATTTGAAATAACTAATTCAATTATACAACAAATAACTTCCTTCAAAACTGTTGATGAGTACTTTGAATATTTCTGTAGTTATTATAATTTTATAAGAAATTTCCAACCACTTAATGGTAAAGCTATTTTTATAGCAGCAAGAGAACTAATAAACGATGTTCACTATCAAATTCCTATAGAAAAGGAATATGGGGATTATTTCCTGCATGAATTTACATCTCAATTAGATCACAAATCATTAAAATTCTTATCTGAATCTCCTGAATTCCACGAATTTGATTATAAACAATTTGTTTCTGATATGAAATCTGTACAACCTCACAAGTTTAACGCTAATAATTACATTAATATTATTATTTCAAATATTCAAGCAGATATTACCTTAACACAATTCCTTATAGAATCTATTATTAACGATACATTATTAGCTATTGCCAATACAGCGCTTCAACATAAACGAATACCTACGAAAAGTGATTTAACAGCACTCAATCAGATTTTTAGCGAACTAATTGAAGAATTTATATATCATTCAGAGCATTTAGATTCATTTAACAAGATAAATGGACATCTAGAAGAATTAAAAGATGCAATTAGTCTATGTAAAACAGATGACACGGATAAAATTTCAATAAGAATTGGTAAAAAAACCAGAGAAAAAATAGATAGAATTTTCGATAAAGAAGAGATTGTATTTGATTATGATAACTTCAAAAACACAAAACTATATTCGGCCATTGAAAATATTAATAAACTAGGATTTTTGAGTTTTAACCTTAAATCTTTAATCTCATCGGATAGTGAGGAATCTCAAAAATTTAATTTTGCTCAAGTTAGAGCATATCTAATTGACCTCATCAAATAGCCTACTATTCCATTATTTCGTTCAAGGTATATAACTTGTAAAAACATTTTAAAAGTATAAATAACCAAAGCATTTTGTACTGCAATGCATTCGTTTTGATTTCAAATTACATTGGGTTTGCATCGCTTATCAATATAATGTTTTCAGTTATATCAATTAATAGCACCTTTGATAATTTTACATCATTCTTATCGGATTTGACAGTTTTATGTGGGTCAATGGTTCTTTTGTTTTGGTATAATTCCATGTTAGCTTAAATCCGCTTGATATATATAACTTACGATTTTTTTTAAAACCAATTCTGGAGCAATATATTTATTGTATCAAATATGATCCTTTAAAAAACTCATCTATCCAATGACAATATCGCAAATATAGTTCACCGAATATGAGATCATCAATGCATCTTATCATTTAAACCACTCCTTTAAGAACATTTCCTTAATTCTTTTTTAGCTGGTCCCCTGCTTTTCTAAATCCGGGACTTGCAATCTTATTTAACACTTTTGTTTTAGCTAAAGCCGTCTTTTATTAATTGTGACTCTAAAATGATCGCAGCCTTTATCATCTGCTGACTCAATATAATTCATTCCTAATTAAAGTTGCATCATATTCTTTGCATTTTGATCGACTAATTGATTTATGCGCCTAGCCAATTGCTGATGTGCTTTTTTATTAAGCGAAATAGATGGGACACATACCAAAACTAGCTTATTATCTGTAGCTAGTGCCTCTGCCATTTTAAGTTATGTAGGTGTCTAACCCATACCACAAGCCATTATTAACTACCCGCGGTCGTTTTATCTTATAATGGCTTAATCCATTATTTATTGCATTAAGTTGATAGTCACATAACTCTAATACATTTGTGCTTGCTAACTCAACATCTAAATTTGATATTTATTGTGTGATTCTTTTAACAGGTGGTCATGATTAATTAAATTACTTTCTGTATTTTTTGATAGTTTACCTGATGTAGATACACAAAATCTATTAGTAAATTTTGCAACAGTGTCATTTACATTAAATGTTTTGCTAGATAACGACATGATTGATTCGACGTGCCTCTTGTCAATATAGCTGTCCTCATCATAGAATTTACATTTAGCCGCCAATATTGATCACACGTTGTCTGCCCAACTATCTATTCCTTCATCATGACCATAAGTTAATTCTAATTTATATAGAAAATCAGACTATAACCATATATTCTTAATATCAGACCTATATTTTGGGTCAACTCTAAAATACCACGCTTTCAGTAATTCGAAGACTTAACTATACTTGACCTCATCTAGATATTTCTGCAATAAAGAATCAAGTAATTGATAAAATGACATTAGCAATTCCATTTGCAATTATATGACATAAACTTTAATAATTATTTATCTAGTATTTTAGTTGTTAACATGTTAATAATTAATAAAGAAGATAGTCGATTTTTTAATACAGCTCATTTTGTCATTTTAATTAAATAATTGATTATAGTATTCTACATTACATATATTTCATTATTATAGTATTCTCATTTGACTTGTATTTCTTAATTTATTGTTTATTTATGCCTATTATCTTGTTTGTGGTTAAGACACAACTACAAAATTTATAGAATTCGCGTTAATCATTTATTCGTTTGTCTTTACAGTATATCTTTGAATTTTATTCAATTGTATTTATATTTAAGAATGGTTATTACTTATTTAATTCGTTAAGTTTGAATCTATAAGAATCTTTATTAATAGCAATAATATCTAATACGTTTTAAATATTATGTGTTTAATATTTGTCTTTCACTTGACTATCATGTAACAAACTTTAATAATCATTACTTGCCAAATTACATTGATCTCCTACATACTTAATTTAGTGGCTCTAAATATGAGAACCGTATCTATAAATAATTCTTACACGAAATTGTTAAACAATTTTTATTGTGGCTAATAATTATTCTAAAAGCGTTTTTTAAATCATGTTAATTATTGTTGTATTTTGTAATATGGATAATTTCTTTAAAGTATTTCTAATTCTTGATTTAAAATTAATAAGATAACGAAAACCACTCCTATAATAGCGTACAAGATTTAGATTTAGGTTTATTAATTTTCAATCAAATCTTAACATATTGAATTTTAATAGTTATACTCAAAACAAGTGAATTATTCGTTGGGATTTATTAAATTTCACTGAATCACAAATATTTAGGTGTCCAGCATACAGTTGTGTTTACAATTTTATCACAGGCAAATTCACTTTAATTCTTGCTAAAAGATTATATTGAATTAGTAAATCATTATTTTCATGTTTTTTTATATAGTATCGAAAACATCAGTAAAAATATTATAATCGCAGTATGATATTTGCAAATTAGTTTTCAATGTATTATTATTATTTGTAGTATAAATGTGGCATGGTTCAGGTTTGCCATTGATTAAACATTGAACATACTTGCAGTATAGTATAGCAACTCATATCTCCCTCAAAAATTTACGAAATGGGGTTACTTGATCGCTTTGCTTAAAAATATAACAAGAAAGTAATCAAGGATGAAAATAGGGACTTACAATATTGATGTTATATTACCTGATGGCTAAAGCCTCATGCATTGGAAATGATGGTACAGTTATTCGCATGAAACAATAAGTAAAAGATAAACCAAAAAATATAGTCCAGTTTTTATATATAAGTAAATTTTTGTTGCAGTAGATGATAAAGCGGCGTTCATTTTAGAGTCTCAAATAATAAAAGACGGCTTTAGCTAAAACGAATTTATTAAATAATTTTACAAGCCCTGGATTAAAAAAGCATGGGACCAGGTTATATCGAAATTAAAGAAAATTTTCTTAAAGGAGTGGTTTAAATGAAAAGAAGCAAAGATGGAACGGAGTATCATTGACTTTTCCAGATGATATTGAAAAACTGGACGAATATATTGATTGTATAAATGACGACGAGCGTATCGTTAGTATAAGTTGTATAAGGGACAGCATTTGGAATCAAAAATGTGATTTAGAATTTTTTAAGGGGTATCAAGAATCCTCAGAGAATTAAAGGTTTGTATCTGAATGATTGTTTCAGATATGATGAAATAATCGTTTTTATGAAATAGACGAACTTGCCGCAAACCCTTAAAAAAGATGAAACAATAGATCTTACTAATTTTCCAAAACTTACAAAATTGGGTTCCAATGGATTCAATGGGTTTAAAAATTTATCGGCCCCTAAAATTAAAGTATGTTTTAGAGCAGACGGACAGTTTAGCCAGCGTTTTTAAATCAAATGCATGAGCTCACGGAGCTATATTTTTTTTGACGTAAGAAAGATCTCGTTTTATGAGATAAAACAATTGAAAAAGCTTGAACGTGCGGTTTTTACAAAATGTAATATTAAAAACTTGACAGGCATAAGCGCATTACAAAATCTAAAGACTATCATTATCAATTATGCTTCATCTCTTTCAAGCATTAGTAAGATAGAGCTACTCGCAGGGTTAAAGAATTATGGCTTTCAGATTGTCCCAAATTGCTTTCAACAGACGAACTTTCACAATTGACATCGTTAGAACTGCTTTATTTAGATGGAATAAAAAAATGCGATTTTGCATTTATATCTAAATTAAAATCGTTGAAATCTTTAGAAATGAATAATTGCGGAAATATACCAAATATAATGTTTCTTAACGATTTGCCTAATTTAACCAGGTTTGTTTTCATTAATACAAGTGTTTTAGATGGTAATCTCACTCCATGTTTAAGATTGGAACATGCTGCCACATTAGATAAACGGCATTATAATATAAAGAATAATCAGTTACCTAATCAAAAAAAAGCATGACTGTGAGGAACTTAAATAACAAGAATAGACTTAAAAAAGAATAGCTTAAACATAGAATTAAAAGAGCAGTAAGAAAATAGTAAAAGCAGCGAGAATTAAAAAGCTAATGCTCGAGGTAAGAATTGCGTAGTAACACACAGTCGGATATTCGCGGAGACTTATATTGCTTTTAGTCGGAAATAGGCGTAACCGTTACGGAGTAACGGTTAACTGAGCGGATTTTTTTAAGTGAATCGAAATTCAACAAATGCCTGAAAAAAAACAGAGTTATAAAGGGTATGTCATGGACACGGAAGGTCTTGTCTTTCGAGCGAATTACAGTCACGTGAAAAGCCTGGCGGTTACGGATATTTCGATAGACAAGAGGGAGTTGACGCTCGGGGGTAATTTAGTTTCGATTAACTATTCGGAAAATGGCATAACAGAGCGACAATGTTCGAGGTTGCGGTGGATGAGAGGAGTTTAGCGAGTATAGATGTGAGGACAACGCCGAAGAAACAGAGTATATAGAGAACACATATTTAGCTTGATGGATTGTGCTATAATTAGACAAATTACTATAATAATTATCGAATTTTAATAATATTTATATAATTTCAAGGCCGATACCTGTTGAAACTGGAATGATCCAAATTTTTGTAAATGTCATCGTAAATTCCAGTCCTTTTTTCTGTGATAACGCCGAGTAAGGTAGATATCTAAAAACTACAGAAGTAACGCCAAGACAACCCAAATAAATGTGCCTGCACCTACAAAAGCATTTAACAAGGTAGTAACAATAAACTTAGTAGCAATCACTAACGAAGTAATTGTCGCCCAACTTGCTACTGTGACAAAAAAGGCATCCATTACATCTTGATTTGACATATAAAAGCCATTTGACACCCATTTAAAACCACCATTTACATAGCTCCTCGCGGTCAAGTTCATAACCGCTTGTCGGTAACAAAAGGTTACTCTGTTTCAGTTCAATAATATCTGTCATGGTAAAATCCTCCTAAAATTTTTATTGCGACAATGGTTACAACAAGCCGATTCACACAGTATTTACTATAACAACAATAGAACATTTGTCTTGTCAAAAGTTTTACGAAATAATATTAACTTTATTATATATTTTATATATGTAGGAAGAACCGATAACTTAGATAATTCGACAAATTCCCGAATTTTAAGTATGATCAGGTTCTATTCTATTAACTGTTATACTTTTTTCGATCTTTCATTATATTTTCCCTGTTTTGAGCTTGTTCTTTCGAGTTTATTTTAAGTTTTTATTGATTTTTTTATCATTTTGGACATAATTATGACCATGCTTCTTTAGGCTAAAATTAAAGACAGAGGAAAATGGCTTAACTCAATAATAATTCAAATAAGCAAGATGAAGACAAAAAACAAAGACTATGATAGATTCCTAAAAACTTAGAGCAACGTATGAGAGTGTTTTTAGCAAAGGAGACAACTTAAAGCAATATACAAAAGTAAAGGAAATAATTAAGGTATTGAATATTTGGTCTAAAGCCGCATATGATATGTCGATGCACTAAAACAAAATCGTCAAGAGAACAAAATTAGTCATAATTGAGATAATTTAATCACAAATAGGATAACTCCGCCCTTTTGCCGAAAACGCATACTTTCCGGCTATTTTTATCACAAAAAAAGAAGAAAAATTCTCTTTAACAAATCTTTTTTAGATCAAAAATTATTATAATTTCTCTGTTCATATATAAATAAAAAAAAATCATGATTTTCAGGTTGTGAAAAGCTAGAATTATAGGTCTTAGCGCAAACTTCTCGACTTAATTCACCACTCCCAATTACGGATTAGTTCTATGATTAGTGGATTTTATACTTAATTAACTATTAACAGAATTA
>JAIRMA010000076.1 GCA_031259085.1 Christensenellaceae bacterium | reverse complement strand
TTTAAAAAAAATTATTTGAGGACGCTACAGATAATAGAATATGGTTTAGCAGTAAAGAACTCGCGTTCGCAAGTTAAATGATTTTTAACTGAATTAAAATTTGAGGGTATGCCTTAAATTAATAAGGACAACCAAGGTTAATAAGAATAAACAACAGTGAAAATGATATTAAAAAATTATAGTTAGCCCTAAAAAATAATTTTAAAAGCATTTATGTTATTAAAATATATTATAGTATTCTAAGTTATATAATAAATTTAAAATTATGTTCAAAAAAAATGGGCACTATTATTTTATTACAATGATTATTCATGTTAATTAAGAGTTTCGCTTAAACATGTCAAAAAAGGTCAATTATTAAAGAAACAGGCATTTGTTACTTTATAGTATTCTATAATTTAATATATTTTAGATATTAGATGCAATACTTTTCGATTTTTTGTATTCATCACATGTAGCTTTTAGCTCTTTAGCATTCTCTAAACCACTTTTACTATTTATATCTGCCCCTGTTAATCTCATTATCTCTTTTAATGATGCATTTGGATTTAGAGGATTCACATATGTATACGTTTTTCCATCCCTTTCTTCTTTTGATATCAAATAATGAGTGTCTGCCATTGCAGCTAGTTGTGGCAAATGTGTAACTGCTAATACTTGTCTCTTTACTGCTATATTGAATAATTTATTTGCAACAACCTTAGCAATATGTCCACTTATTCCTGTGTCAATTTCATCAAACACAAGTGTATCGATGCCTTCAAGTTCTGCAGTTATATTTTTAAGACCTAACATAAACCTACTCATTTCACCACCGCTTGCAATTTTTGCTAATGGCCTTAATGGTTCGCCTTTATTAGGACTTATTAAAAATTTGATCTCATCAACTCCATTTTCTCCTACTTTATTAAGTAGCATTTGGTTATTATCAGGATATACAATGTCTACTTTAAACACACTCCCAGTCATGCCGAGGTCATTGAGATTTGACATTATTTCCTTCTCGAAGTTTATAGATATTTCTACTCTTTTATCATGTAGCTCCTTAGATAACTTAATAATTTCGATTGACTCATTTTTAATTATTGATTCAAGTTTTGAAATCCTTTCTTCTGCAAAGTTTAATCTATCATATTCATTTTGTGCTTTATCTAAAAAAATCATTATATCATCTAGAGTATAACCAAATCTTTTCTTTATACTTCTTATTACATCTAGTCTTTTTTCAACCTGAGTAGAATCAAATACTTCATTAGATGCATCGTCTATTTCGTCCGAAATTGTGGATGCAATATCATTTAATTCAATTTTAACTACATCTAGTCGCTGTAATAAATCTGCATATATCTCATTATATTTAGCAATAGAATTTAGTTCCTTAATACTATATCCTATGGATGTCAATGCGCTATATCCATCATCATTATTTAATTTATTTGATGCACTGGACAATGCATCGATAATTTTTTGAGAATTATTGATTCTAAGTCGTTCTTGAATTAATTTTTCTTCTTCCCCTTCATATATTTTGGCATCTGTTATTTCATTAATTTGAAAACTTAAAATATCCATTTGACGGGCTCTCTCATCTTCTGATGGAAATGTTGATAATTCATTTTCTGCTTTTCTATATATACTGAGTCTTTGTTTCAATATAACTTTCAATTCACGTGTGTTTTTAGAATAATTATCTAATATCTTGATGTGATTAGATTCACTTAATAATGATTGATGTTCATGTTGAGAATGAATATCTACTAGTTGCGATACTATGCGTTTTAATGCAGTCAAAGTTACTGCCATATCATTTATGCGACATTCATTTTTACTATTTTCATTCATAGTGCGTCTTATTATTAAAAAATCATCTAATTCAATACCAGTTTCATTTAATGTGTTTTTTAGCTCATCACTTAAATTGTCTGTAGAAAATATAACTTGAACACTGGCTGTTGATTCGCCGTATCTAATTAGACTTTTATCAGCTTTGTCGCCTAAGACAAAATTAAGACTATCTATTATTATAGACTTACCAGCACCTGTTTCACCTGAAAGTATATTTAATCCTGTAGTAAGTTCAAGCTTTAATTCTTTTATTAACGCTATATTTTTAATGTGTAAAGAAGTAATCATCCTATTTCCTGTCTGTTATTACAGATTTGTATTTCACTACCTATATTATATACTAATATAAATACATTTTACAATATAATCTTTGAGTTTATTAATTTATTTTATATATATAATAATAAAAACTAAATAATGTAATTAAAAAAATGCAAAAAAAAATTTCAGTTAAGTTATATTTGCTTCATTCTTTAAATCATCTAAAATATCTAGCTATTTGTGTCTAAATTAATTTTATTTATAAAATGTCAATTTAGTATGATTTTAAATCTGCACATTTACTAGTACACCTGTAAAAAGCTACAGTTTTGCTGTTTCCTTTCCGTAATTTGTTAAAAATTCTTATATTCATTTGTTTTTCTGAGTAACAACTTTATTCATTTGAATATTTGATAGACTAACTTTGGTAAATGAATGGTCTTTAATAATTTCGTTAATATTTAAACTATATATTGTATTTGTATTCTCAATGCTTAACTTTAAAGATACTCATATAATTTACACCAATTATAATTTCTATCTAATATTATGTGTGAACTTTTTTCAAGACTAACTATATCCGATGAATCTAATAGCAAATTATTTATTATTTTTCCTGTGAAATTTTAATTTAAATTATTTGTAGTTTCAGTTGATTACTAGAATTTCATAAATTTTTAAGTTTTATGAAATAAATGCCTTGTTCATTTATTTAACTCAAATTTGAATTAAATTCCATGTAATAACAGCACAATTGCAATTATGTGGTTAAGAATATTATTGAAATATTACAATGTTTGTCATATATTTTACCTTAAATTAATGCAAATTTCTCCAGCAAACTTTTGACAATCCTACAATTATAAGTTTCATTTTACAAATCTAACTTTAATAATATATGTGACATTATCAAAAAGAAATCTATTCATATTACTTAGAAAAATCATTTTTGACAGTTATATAAATTATCTTTTTCTGAACCTACAAATATTGTCAAAGATCATTAGTTCGACCAAAATTTTTATTTTTAAAATTAATTTAAAGTTATTGATTTATTTGTATATTTAATGTATAATTTTCTTATGATAATAGGAATATATACTAATCTTGAACGTGATATTAAGGCTCTTGCAACCAAGACTCTAATTGAGTTAATACATCCATTAGGGGTACAGGTGTTGTTATGTTCTGAATTGAGAAATTCAGGTATTGAATTTAAATACTGTGAATCAAACGATGAGCTTGTCTCAAAATCAGATATCGTAGTCATATTTGGTGGCGATGGTACTATTTTGAGAATTGCAAAACTATGTGCTAAATACAACACAGAAATTTTTGCAGTTAATTTAGGAAATATGGGATTCCTTGCTGAGACAGAAAAAGTTGATATGCTAGAAAAATCACGAAAGATTTTATCAGGTAATTATTCTATAGAAAAAAGGACAATTCTAAAAGCAGAATATGATAACAATTTTTTGGGTTATGCATTAAATGAAGTAGTAATATGTCGTGATATCATGTCTAAAATGTTACGAGTTAATGTGTATATTAACGATTCATTACTTGATGCTTATCATTCTGATGGAATAATCGTTGCAACTCCTACTGGTTCAACCGCCTATTCATTGTCAGCAGGGGGACCATTAGTTGCACCAGACGTAGATGCCATGATAGTTACTCCAATTTGTCCGCATACACTTCACTCGAGACCATTAGTCGTAAAAAATGATAAAACAGTTACGGTTAAAATTTTATCTAAAAGCTCTAATGCACGAGTGAACCTTGACGGTGATGTAAGTTATCTTTTTAAAACTAATGATATAATTAGAATATCATATTCCGATATAGTTGCAAAATTTATACGACTCGATAATTATGATTATTTCTCAAAATTGCGAGATAAAATTTCGCATATGACTTTTCATTAATGGTGATAAATGAGTAAATCTAGACACGATGCTATTCTTAATATTATATCAAAGCACCAAATTAGTGATCAAAGACAATTATCTATTCTTCTAAAAGATATTGGCTTTGATGTAACACAATCAACCGTTTCACGAGACATTCAGGATCTAGGTTTGATCAAAGTTACTACAGAAAATGATAATCGCCCTTATTATACTAGGCCGCTACATCCAGATTTGATTAAGCTTAAACCATTATTTGAAAGATCTGTGATCTCAATTGAAGGATCAGGACAATTAATTGTACTAAAAACCATTACTGGAGCTGCAAGTTCTGCCTGTGTTATCGTAGATAAATTGAATTTTAATGAAGTAATGGGCACAATCGCAGGCGATGATACTGTATTAATTATATTAAGAGATGCAAACTACTTAAATGATGTGATTTTAAAATTAAAAAGCATTGTTAATCTATAATTACTATTAATTTTAACTTTAGACAATACTATGTCATACAAATAATATGACTCTTATATTATATCAAATAATTTATCTAATACATGACTTTTAAAAGGCTCACTTATAATGAAATTCAAACTCTATTTTCTCATATTAAATGCAGTCTTTTTAAGCGTCTCAAGTTTAATGCAGGATTTTCCCCAGAACTGCACTTACTATGATAATTAACTAACTAAAAAAAATTATCGAATTTTTGTAAGACTATTGATTCCTGTTTTTTTTTGTGTTATAATATACGTATGCAAAAATAAGAATATTTCTTTTCAACTTTAATTAAATTTTTTATTTTTTATTTTTTTTAAGTAACATTTCATACCACATGCACGTTTTTAGTGCATGTTTTTTTTGTCAATTTACCAAATTTATTTATTAATTTTATAAAATTCAATTTGTCTATTTTAATATAATATACTTATTAATGAATATATAACTGTTTACTATTATCATCATTTGATTATATGGATCGGTAATTTTAAAATTTCTAATTTTTATAATCATACACATATTAGTCGAAATTGGATATGATTCATTATATTAGCTAAATTTACATCCTGTGATCTAACAATCTATCTAAAGCATGTAAAATTGGACATTTGTATTTATAGTATTCTAATTAATACATTAAATTGTATTTATAGTATTATATTATCAAGCATTTTAGCCTCTTATTACCAAGTATTAACTGTTCTTAAATTTAATTTGTGTATGTTTTGAATTAGTCTCTAAAAAAAACACCTAAATATATTATCACTTAATTATTATTATTTTGTACATTGCAATATATTATGAAGAAATAGTAATTATGAATATTTCTAAGAAACAAAGAGATGATCATGTTCTGAAGTTAACGAGATAAAACATTTTATTAATAATGTATCTCAAAATGTAAACACTGCCCAGTTGTTATCTTTTTTAGCTTAAAATAGAGGATTATATACAAACTACAAAATTCGGACTTGTTTTCGAAGAACATCGTGAACAAATTGAAGATATTTTAGCAACACATGTGCCAATTTTAATTGAAGATAATAAAAACATATTGACAAATTAGTACAAATAAATTTTTTAATTGAAGGTGATAACTTAGCATCGCTTAAACTGTTAGAAAAAACACTTGTTAGAAAGCTTGATGTTATCTATATTGATCCACCATATAACAGGTGCTAAGAATTGGAAATACGATAATCATTATGTGGATAAAAATGATTTATTTAAGACAGTAATTGGCTGACTCTTATGAAAAAAACGTCTTTAAATTGCAAAAGGGTATTAACACCAAATGACGTTTTAATTTGTGCTATTGATGAGAATGAATTACATCATGCTTTAGGATTATTGTTAGAGAGTACATTAGGCTCTTTTTATGAATATCACTGTATTTCAATCGTTCATAACCCTAGTGGTATACAAGGTAAGAATTTTTCATGCACAAATGAATACGCAATTTACGTTATTCCAATTGGAAATAAAATAGTAGGTAATCGTAAAATTGACGATAATGATGTAGAGTGGTCAAATTTAAGGAATTGGGGCGATGAGAGTAAACGCACAGATGCAAAGAATTGTTTTTATCCTATTCTTGTAAAAGATGAGAAATAATTGTATTTGGGGATGTTGTAACAAATATTGATATACTTCCCAAAAAATTCGAGAATATCGATTGTGTTACATATGTGTATTCATAGACATACATGGTATTGAAAGAAAATGGAGATATGCTAGACAAAGTGTATATGAGATAAGGAATAACTTAAGAGTTAAAAAAACAAAATCCAGAATTTAAATTTAAATAGGAAAAAATCGGAGTCCATATAAAACGGTCTGGACTGCTCGTAAATATGATGCAAACATTTATGGCAAACAATTAATAAATAATTTAGCGCCAAATAGCTCGTTTGATTTTTCTAAGAGCTTATGGATAGTTTATGATTGCATTTATGCAATTATTGCAAAAAAAGAAGAATGCTTTAGTATTGAACTTCTTTGCTGGTGCTGGTACTACTGGACAGATTTAATAGTATATGGTTAATTGAAACAAAAGGAGGATAATCAAGCGATGGTATTTTCAAGAGATCGATCCTTATTCAGAACAAAAATTTGATTCTCTTTTTAATTATTTAAAAATACATAAATCAACGATCTTAAATAACACAAAGTATTTGTTATCTGGCGGTATTGTGCGCTTTGTTTGCAACTCACAACTATTTCTTATTAATACGACTACATGAGCCGATGATCTAAATAATACTGATGTTTGGACAGACATATATTCATAAATTTTGTCAAACATACTCTAATTACTATTTTAACGTTTCAATTATATATTAAGTGATTTAAAAGATGTACTTTAATTTAAAACTGGTTATTAATATTAATAATAGAATTTGACCTCTATTTTCTCATATTATATGCAGTTTTTTTAAAAGCGTCATAATGGAGTGGAGGATTTTTTTAAGGAATGCACTTAAAACACGATAATTAACTATATATGATGATATCAATATTACATGTATCTATTGACAAATCAGAATTTTTTAAGTATAATATCATATATATATATATATATATATATATTTAATTAAGATAATCATATATAATATTCATACATTGAAGATAGAAGTTTGAATATTTATTTTGATATTGTTATTTATCATTTAAAAACTCAATCACATTTTACCATTAAAGGTGTCTATGGATTTAGCAATCTAAATTTACAATAATTTGCATATGTTTATTACTTTCATCAATATTACTCATATACGGTATTTTATTATATAAATTTAATTTGTAAAAGACTAATCTTTGATGACTTTAAATACCCTGCTGGAGATAAAGTTTGAATTATGCATACTTTTAAAATATCTGATTATTTGTTTGGAATTATCAAAAAATTCAATAGTATATTTTTCTTATTAATCTTTGTATTAGTATCTGTTCTTTTATTATCATCATGTTCTCTTAATCTGGATGCTGTAGATGATCCTGATGATAATAATTATAATCAAATAGTAATTGAATCTATAACTATAGATAATACAACTATTCAAAATAAATTTGAAGTAGGTGATACATTACCAAGTGGTATAAAGTTAAACGTAATATATTCGGATGGGACAACTGATAAAGTTGATGTTGAAGACTCTATGATATCTGGGTTTTCAACAGAACATCCAGGTAATTTTGTTCTTTTTATAACATACTCTAGCAAAAATATTTCATTTCCTTTTGTGGTATTAGATCTTGAGATCCCAACAGTTTATCTCACATCGTTAGAATTAGATTTGACTACTTTCAATACTGAATATTATTTATACGATGCTTTTCCTGCTGACGTAAAATTAAATGCTACTTTTTCTGATGACACCACCAGTAAAATCAAGGTGTTAGATGAAATGGTAAGTGGATTTGATACAACTACTGTTGGAGTAAAAAATATATCAGTTACTTATTTAGATAGACAAGTATACCATGTCATTAATGTATATGATGAGATTCAAAGTATTTACCTAGATAAAAGTCAATTCAAAGATTCTTATTCCGTTAATGAAGCTTTAGTACTAGATTCAATTAATTTAGAGTTATTACTTAAAGATCAAACTACTAGATATGTTCAATTAACTGATAAAATGATCGAAAGCACTTTTAATACTAATATTGCAGGAAACATTTTGTTGAGGGTAAACTTTAGAAATCAATCTACTGAAATCATAATCCAAGTTAATGGAACCTTTACTTTAAATGATTTTAATATTACCTTTGATACTGTAACTGAGACATATAATATTATTGAATACATTGGAAATTCCGAGGACGTAGTAATTCCAGGATTGATTAATAATTGTAAAATTGGATATATTGCGCCTAGTATATTTGCGGATCATATTAATAATATTAAAAATTTAACTATTCCTTTCATAGGGCCCACCGCTAATAATGATGAGATGAATGAAAAATTCAATTATTTATATTATATCGATGATGAAGAAGAATATATTGACACCTATATATCTGTTTTAACTATATTGACAATTCTACCAAATTATTCATCAATTATATATCCTGGTTCGTTTACATATGAATCTAAATTAAAAAAAGTAATTTTGCCAGAAGGAATTCTAGAAATTGGTGAATATGCTTTTGCGTATTCAAGCATTATAGAAGTTGAATTACCAAAATCACTAATGACTATTAGAACTGCTGCTTTTACTATGTTATTACAATTGAAATATATTGAAATACCTGATAATGTCGAATTAATAGAATCCCATGCATTCTCTTCTCCTTCATTTTACATAATAAAACTCCCCACATTTTTTAGTTGTGAAATTGCCGACTTTGTATTCCATAGTGTATATTTTATCATAGATGATGATTCATTTAATGAATATTCTAATGATGAGTATTTTAGTAAATATGAATCTCATTTTATAAAGCAAAGTGAGATTAGTGTTTATGAAAATTCATTTTACGTTACCTCGTCTAAACTACTAGCTTATGCTGGCAATGATCATATTGTAAATATACCATCATTTATCACAGAAATTGGGGATTTCGCTTTTTATGGAAATACTTCTATAAAACAAGTAAATTTGCCTGATAATTTAATTAGAATAGGCAACCATGCTTTTTATTTCACTACCCTTACTAAAATAGCATTACCAGATGGGATTAAAGAACTTGGAAATTATGCGCTAAATGATTCCATAAATTTCTTAACTTTGCCTAGCAGTGTCAATAAAATAGGTACATCAATATTTAATGGTTGGCGAATAATTGTGATGTCACCTACACCAATCACTCTAAATAATAGTATAAATGCGCATTTCATAATTGTCCCAAATGACGCTGTATATGAATACAAAAATCAATGGAAAGATAAAACTGATATCATTTATCCTATGTCTTTTTTAGATATTGAATTTACAATTGTAGATGGTGTTTTAATTAATTATAACGGGATTGGCGGGGATGTAACAATTCCAAATGGTGTTGAGTATATTGGTGAAGATGTATTTTCTATATCTGGGATATCTGAAGATATAATTATAAGATCTGTTACACTTCCTGCAAGTGTAATAGAAATATCAATAAACGCGTTTTATTATAATGAGTATTTATCAAGCGTTGTTATTGATGCGAATAGTAGTTTAGAAACAATTGGTGAAACTGCTTTTTATAAATGTACAAATTTAACAGATTTTTCTTGGGTTGATAGTATTGAGTACATTGGAAATAGAGCATTCGAGGGATGCATGATAAGTGATCTTGTTTTTACTGAAAATAGTAATCTTGCTTTCATCGGTTACAATGCTTTCTCCGATTGCAGTGACCTTCAAAATGTAATTCTTCCAGCTTCTCTTGATGAATTAGAATCAAATATATTTTTGCTTGACTTTAAAATAAATGTAATTTATATGAGAGCTGAAAATTTAAATGAAATTTCGACATTATCTCATTGGTGGAATTTATGTGACACAACCCCCAAAGCCGTATTTTTTGATGTTGTCTGGGACTATCATGATTAAATTATTCAAATATAATTCTTAAATTTATTAATAATATCTCACACAATAATTTATTAATCAAGGTAGTAACTGATTAATATATTTATCTTGACAATTTCAATCCTTCAATGTATACTATGATTTAAGCAATTTTATTATTAGTAATTTTGAAATTACTAATTTTAGTCGAACATCCAACTGTTTACTAACTCTTAAGACGTCATTAAATTTAATTACTTATTGTGTTGTGTTTAGATTCATCTTTACTACAGTATGGTTTTTTTTATTTCATGACACCTTGAAAAAAATTACATTTTTTCTATTTGTATCTAAAATAAATTTTATTGATACAAATATTTTGAGCCTTGTGATTGTTTTAAATCTGAATGGAGATATAATATGAATAATTTTAAAGTCCCAAAATCCATACATAACTTTAGACATATATATAATAATCTATTTATTTTATTAATATCTCTTATGCTAATATCTATTCTATTATTAGCATCATGCTCTCCTATTCCTAGTGATAATAATGATGACATAGGAGATGGTGATTATGATATAGTAATTGAATCAATTTCAATAAACAGTACGACTCTAAAGAATAAGTTTACAGTGGGGGAAGAGTTACCAACCGGAATAAAATTAAACGTTTTCTATTCAGATGGGACAACTAGTGAAGTGAATGTCACGGATTCGATGATATCTGGTTTTTCTACTACTCAACCAGGTAATATTGTTCTCTTTATTGAATATTCAGGAAAAAGCACTATATACCAAATTGAAGTATTAGATACTGAAGTCCCAACAGTTTATCTCACATCGTTAGAATTAGATTCTACTACAATTTCTAATGAATATAATGTACACGATACATTCCCACTTGGAGTTAAATTAAATGCTACTTATTCTAATAATACCACTGGTACAATTGATGTGACGGAAGAAATGGTGCGCGGGTTTGACACAAGCACTTTTGGTCAAAAAAATGTTTTATTCATATATGAGAATAGGGAAATACGATTTACTATATATGTTTATGATCTAAATCAGATTGAAAATATAAGATTAGATAAAAATCAATTTAAAAGCGCGTATTCTGTAGATGAATCAATAGACCTTAATTCAATTTATTTGGAATTAGTTTCAAGTAGTCAAAATAGTAGGTTTGTTAAATTAACATATGAAATGATAGATAGGAGCTTTAATACAAAAATAGCAGGGAACATTCCTATGCGAGTAAACTATTTGAATCTATCTACTGAAATAATTTTAAACGTAGTTGGTACATTTACTCTAAATGACTTTATTATTACATTCGATACTGAAAAAGAGACATATAATATTCTTGAATACATTGGAAATTCCGAGGACGTAGTAATTCCAGGATTGATTAATAATTGTAAAATTGGATATATTGCGCCTTGTATATTTGCAGATCATATTGATAATATTAAAAATTTAACAATTCCATTCATTGGCCCGACAGCTAATAATGATAATTACAAAGAGAGTTTTAGTTATTTGTATTTGAATCTAGATGATGAACCTCCAGTGAATAGTCATAATTATAATGCGCAATTAACATTGACTATTCTACCATACTATTCTTCAAGCATATATCCTAATTCATTTGCAAACGACATTAAAACAAGCAAACTAATTCTGCCTGAAGGAATTTTAGAAATAGGTAGATCTGCTTTTGCATTTTCCTCTATCAAAGAATTTGATTTACCAGATTCTCTAAAAATTATTAGGCAAGCTGCTTTTGAATCTACTCTAGCACAATATATTAAAATCCCAGATAATATTGAATCAATAGAGATATATGCATTTTTTAATATGTTTTATATAATTGACCTCCCTTTAACGCCTATTATTAACATTGCTGAAGATGCATTCCATGATACTCTTGTCTATTTTGTTATAGATGACGCATCATATCAAACCTATGTGAACGACAATTATTTTAAAAAATATTCAAATAATTTTATAAGGCAAAGTGAGTTTCAAATATACGATGAATCATTTTATGTAGTTGGTTCAAAGGTGCTTGCTTATTCTGGTATAGAAGAAATTGTAACCATACCAACCTTTATTACCGAAATTGGTACATATTCATTTTATAATAAAGCTTTTATTACAGAAATAATATTGCCTGATAATCTGATTTCAATAGGGGCATACGCTTTTTCAGAGACTCGCTTTAGAGAAATTATATTACCTGAAAAGGTTGAAGAAATTGGCGATTGTGCATTCAATTCTTATATTAATACACTTATACTTCCCAGTAGCATAAAAACGCTTGGGGTTTCAGTTTTTAATGGATGGAAAATTATTTTTGAGTCATCAACACCAATCACTCTAAATAATAGTATAAATGTACATTTCATAATTGTCCCAAATAACGCTGTATATGAATACAGATATCAATGGAGTGATAAAACTGATATCATTTATTCTATGTCCGATTTTGATAATGAATTTACAATTGTAAATGGTGTTTTAATTAATTATAACGGGAATGGCGGGGATGTAACAATTCCAAATAATGTTGAGTGTATTGGTGAGTATGTTTTCTCTTATGATATTGGTGGAGGTTTGAATTATTCTACAAGAGTCACATCTATAACGCTTTCAGATAGACTTAGAATAATATCCGCTTTTGCTTTTTATAAAAATGATTATTTGATTAGTGTTACAATTGAAGGTCATAGTTGGTTAGAGATAATAGGTGATTCTGCTTTTTTCTCCTGCCGTAATTTGAAAGAATTCAAAATTAGAGATAACATTCAACTAATTTCTATCAGAGAAATGGCATTCTATAATTGCAATAACTTAACTGAATTTACTTGGGTAGATTCTATACGAACAATAGGGTATGGAGCTTTTTCCCAGACAGGTATTCGTAATGTCGTTTTCTCTATAGGTAGCCAACTAGCATTAATTGATAGAAATGCATTTGGAAATTCAAATTTAGAATTAGTTGTGCTTCCATCATCTATTAATAAAATATATGAATATGCATTTAGTAACAATCCAAGACTTCATGTTATCAATATGAGGTCAGAATCTGATCATAATATTTCCTTAGATGAAAATTGGAATACAACAGGGAATATTAAATATGAAGTTGTATGGTCTTATATGGATTAAGTACCAGTTTAATAATTGTGCTACTTAAACTATGTTAAAACTGCTAATTTATATTAATTTATTCAAATTTTAATGTTTGTGACAAATCTAAGCAAAATATTCAGTGATATCATGGAATGTTTTGAATAGACTTTAATCATAAATTGAGAAAATCTTCATTTAACAAAAAATCTTTTAATTGTATGGATCTAACGTATTTTAAGTCAATACCAAAAATCCTGGAATTTGTTATCACTATTCTATTGGGGGCTCTTGTAATTAATTTTAGTGATTTTAGTGTTCGCTCGAATATATTGTTTTGATTAGCATGTGCACATACTTGGATATAGATTATTTCTTGATCCTTTTTTGCTATGAAATCTACCTCTAATGATTTTATGATACCAACTTTTACATCATATTTGCGTCGAATTAATTCGATGTAAATAATATTCTCTAAAACACCTTGAATATTATTCAAATTATCAAAACCTTGTGTTAGATATTGTAATGAATGATCAGTGATATAATATTTATAGATCGTGTCATATGTTCTTTCTTCACTAATGTTGTAACAATATACTTTCTTAATTAAAAATATTTCTTCTAACGTATCAAGGATCTTCTTTATTTCTCTGTTATCAGTATCAATTTGCATGTTTTTTAAGTAGTTGCTAATTGCAAAAAATGAAATGATTTTACCTATATTTTCATAGATAAATGTCAATATCAAGTGTAGTAATTCGTTATCAATGTTAGAGCGTAGTGTCCCTCGATATAATATACTGTCTAAAATATCTTGTATAGCGGTTTGAATAGTTGTGTCGTTTTGCTCAATTAGTGATATAAAGGGAAATCCGCCTACTTTGATATACGATTTTAACATCGTATCTATGACTATATCACTATATTTGTAGTTTGGTTCTAATATTATAAAGCGCTTCTTAACTTTGAAATCTAAGAACTCTTTAAATGAAAGTGGATAGACAATAACTGATACCGTTGAATATTCACAACTAATCTTAGCATCATTAAAAACTAATGATAATGAACTGCCAGATATGTATAAATCAATATTACGAATACTTAACATATCAATAACTAATTCCCAATTATGAATTTGTATAACTTCATCTAAAAACAGATAATATTTAGTAGTTGTTGTCAAATTTTCATTGATATATAATAACAAATCATCAGAACTTTTAATGCTTGAAAATTGCGGGCTTTCCAAATCAATATATACTACTTGATTTGATGGTACATTTTTTAATATCTCGCATGCTATCATTTTTAATACAGAGCTTCTGCCACTGCGTCTTAGACCCGATATTATTTTTAAGACAGGTTTATCAATATATTCCTTCAATTTATCAAAGTAACTTGGTCTTAAAAATAAATTATCCATTTAATAAATCTACTCCATTATGCTAAATAATATATTTAACAGTATCGTACAGAATATAAGATTTTTAATTATTAATTAAAATCTATATTACATTTTGCTCTAACGCTTAAACTATTAAACAATTTGTGCATATATATTTTAAAATAATAAATTTACTAGTTAATTATTAAGTTTTAAAGATATAAACTATTCAAATTAACTAAAAGATAAGGATTCACTAATAATAGGTCTATTTATGTTAAAGGGAATTAGCAGTTGCACATTGAAATTTAATTAAGTAGCCAATAAATTATTATTAAAACTCATTTATTAGTG
>JAIRMA010000063.1 GCA_031259085.1 Christensenellaceae bacterium | reverse complement strand
TTCACTAATAAAATATTCAGGGCATTATGGAAAAATTTATTCAGAAGTGGGTGCAGCACAGAGGGAGATACTAACTGCATTCGATGTAAAAACACCAACCTAGTTACAAAATGGGATTTTAGGTTATATAGAAGTTTTCATGCGTCCACCCTGGTAGTTTTGCAAAAAACTGTAAGTTTAATTGGATAAGCAGTGAGCAATTAACAGATACAATTAAAAACGGAAAGGAATTTTTTATGTTCTTAGTAGCATTTGAAAACATAGGTTTAATGCTTTTGATGGCAATACCAGGTTTTATAATTGCAAAATTGAAAATG
Source organism: Christensenellaceae bacterium (assembly GCA_031259085.1). Taxonomy (GTDB): domain Bacteria; phylum Bacillota; class Clostridia; order Christensenellales; family DTU072; genus JAITLB01. The sequence goes on along the minus strand of JAIRMA010000063.1, from coordinate 14,149 downwards.
ATAGACTCGCAAAAGGCCATCAAGTTCATATCAGTGCTATTGCTGTATGTTTGTCAGCCATTTGTAACGTTTGATGCTTTTTTAAATACGCCATTTGACAAAGCAATTCTATTAAATATTGCGGTTTGCTTTTTAATTACAGCGTTTTTAATCTCTATAATAGCAATACTCTCTAATTTAATATTTAAGGCTACAATAATTGATAAAGAAGTCTGTGGCGTTTTTTCGTATGCTAGTGCATTTGGAAACATTGGATATTTATGTGTACCATTTTTGCAAATATTAGCGCCTTCGAATACTGAAATAATAGTATATGCGAGTGCCGCAATAGTGGCATTTAATATTTTGGCATGGACATTGGGAAATTTTTTAATTACTAAAGATAAAAAACATGTTAGCATTAAGAATATCATATTAAATCCTGCTACATTATCATTTTTGATAGCATTACCATTATTTATGTTAAATTTGAATTTTCCACGCTTTCCAAAACTTAGTGGTCTACAGAAAATTATTAATTTAATGGGCAATTTAGTAGGGCCACTTGCTATGTTAATGGTAGGTATTTGCTTTGCAAATTCAAAAATACGCGAGTCATTAAAGAACAATAAAACATATGTGCCAGTTGCCGTGACTATAATAATAAAATTGTTAATAAGTCCCATATTAGCATTTTTGATATTGAAATTGATATCAACGTTTTATGATACGGGAAGCATTAATTTAAACATAATTGCACTATCAGCTATGCCTGTAGCTAATAATCTCATCATGTTTTGTTCATTAGCAAATCGCGAGACAGAAACACCAACAAGCATAGTATTGCTATCAACTCTGATAGCTGCTATTACTATACCACTGATGCTTAATTTGTATACGGTAGTTTAATTTTAATTTCCACAATTAACAATACAATAAACTCAATAATAGCCTCTAGATTCATAGTTTTTATTAAAGATTTGCATAACTATTGTTTTTAGTGTATAATTATGAAAGTAAATTTTACTTTAAATGCAAGGAACAAAAAAATTTAAGTTTTGTATAATGCCAAATCATATTTTAGAATTTGAAAAGACAAAATTAACTGACGCCGTGTATTGAAATAATACTTCAATATGTATTTAAACATATATTAGATACACAGTTAAATGTTTTTATGCAGATACTAATATTAGAATGAATCATAGCTTTACGGAGAAAAGGAGGTATAAGTGTTAGATTTTAGATATGTAGCAGATAATATTGAGTTTGTACAGAATAACCTCAAATTAAGGGCTAACAATATAGATTTAAATCTAGTAAAAACATTATCTACAGAACGCCGACTTCTTATACAAGAGACAGAAAATAAAAAAGCATCAAAGAATGCAACAAGCAGTCAGATCGCTGTTTTAAAGAAATCTGGAAAGGATACAACATCTATTATCCTAGAGATGAAGGCACTCGCAGATGAAATAAAGCAACTTGATGCTAAATTGGTTGATGTTGAAAACAAATTATACAATATAATGTATACGATCCCAAACATTTTGGATGATTCTGTACCGTATGGGCGTGATAGTGAAGAGAATGTGGAAGTAAGACTTTGGGGACAGCCGAGAAATTTTTCATTTCAAGCATTGCCACATTGGGATTTAGGTGAAAAGCTTAAAATTCTTTCATCTAGTGATGCAGCAAAAATAACAGGCACAAGATTTACAGTATACAGAGGACTTGGTGCTAGATTAGAGCGAGCTGTATATAATTTCATGTTAGACACACATATAAAGAATGGATATACAGAGATATTCCCTCCATATATAGTTAACAAAGAAAGTCTAATTGGTACAGGACAGTTGCCAAAATTTGAAGATGGATTGTTTCATTTAACGAACACAAACTATTATCTAATACCAACCGCTGAAGTTCCTGTCACAAACTTGCATAGAGGAGAAATATTATCAGTAGCTGATTTGCCTATCAAATACTGTGCATATACTGCGTGTTTTAGAAGTGAAGCTGGCGCTGCAGGGCGCGATACTAGAGGGCTGATAAGACAGCATCAATTTAATAAAGTTGAGCTCGTAAAGTTTACTACACCAGAAGATAGCGCTAGCAATCTTGAGACTCTAACTGCAGACGCAGAAAAGATATTACAGGATTTGGAATTACCACATAGGACTGTTAAACTCTGTTCAGGAGATGTTGGGTTTTCGAGCGCTATAACATATGATATAGAGGTCTTTTTGCCATCATATAACAAATATGTTGAAATAAGCAGTTGCTCTAATTTTAAGGATTTTCAAGCTAGAAGAGCAAATATCAGATATAGGGATACAGATGGGAGCATAAAGTTTGTACATACGCTAAACGGCAGTGGTTTAGCAGTGGGTCGAACAGTTGCTGCGATTTTAGAAAACTATCAAAATGCTGATGGGAGTGTTAGTGTCCCTGAAAAACTTATTAAATATCTTGATACTGATGTCATAAGATAGTTGATCTAATAGAGGAAGTCATATGAGTAAAAAACGCGTTGTACAAGAGAGAGTAATAGAGGAAATAGAACCCACCACACTAGGATTGTTTTTTGGCTCATTATTCCGCCTAATTTTTGTATCGCTGAAAATATTCTTTTTCATATTTGTGAAGATATGTAAGTTTTTTGGATTATGGCTCCCAATAATTTATGCACTATTTGGCTTATTGCTCTACGTGACCACTGGGTTTAATCCTTTCAGGGGAGATCTTTATGCAAATATTTATATTACTGGCTTCTCTTTATGCATAGCGTTTGTGATTATCTTAACGGGTCGCAATCTCTTTTTCAGACCATTTAGAGGAATTTCACTTGGTTTTTCAAATCCAATATGGCAACGATCCAAATCTGATAATAAGAATCCATTGTATTCTGAAGAAAATACTGATGAAAAAAGTGGTGACATAGCAAAAACACAACCAAAAGCCGAAGAAACGACAATTGATCCAAATTTGCCACCGCATGCAAACCAATCACCGTATGTGAATCCCTATGATATGACTGGTCAAAATATGCAACCAATGGCATACCCTTATGTAGTGCACAACCCTATGCTATATACACAGAATCCATATCCACCATATATCCCTCAATATGGCGCGCCTGTTATAATGCCACAAGTCCCCCCGATTCCAAATCAAGCATCAAATGCTGCTATGTATGGTAGATCAAGTAATATAAATCAAAATATTCAGGATAAAACGAGCCAAAATTATGGGACAGGCAGACCTAATTTGTCGACATTTGCTATGGATATAAGTACTCCAAGTAGCTCTTCTAATCAAGGCAATCCAAATAGTAGCATTCAAACAGGTAACACTGCTGACAAAGCCCCTAAAATCTATTTTAGTAAGCGCGAACCCACATTATTAGTACATGAATACGAGGACAGATTTGAAACATTTAGAGTAGTTAACGGCACACCAATTAAAGATAAGGTGGAGTATAAATGATAAGCTCCAAAAAAGTGAGCAAGCGTCTAGGGTGGCGCGCGCGCGCATGGGAAATCGATTTTTTACGAGGGATTTCTATATTATTAGTGGCATTTGATCATGCTATGTTTGACATGGCATATTTATTTGGTGATGTATGGCGTGATAGCGGAGTGCCAGGATTGATTGACGCGCAGAAATTTGCTAGAGCATATGACAATGGTTGGCTTAAAGAATTTTGGTGGCCTGTATTTGTTATAATTTTCTTTGTTGTATCTGGAATTTGCATTACATTTAGTCGAAATAATTTTAAGAGAGGCTTAAAAATTGGGATGGTGGCTGTTTTTTTAACAATAGCCACATATCTATTAGAAAATTATGCTGGTGTTTATGGTATTACAATATACTTTGGTGTACTACATTGCATGGCCGCATCTATTTTAATTATATCTTTAATAAGTGCATTTCTTGATCGCATACCAAATATGAATCGCATTTTAAAAGCTGTTGTGTTTTTAGTTATTGGGATTGTGGTTGTATTGTTATATGACATGTATTTCCCACCAATTGGGAATAGATCTCCATCGCTCACAAGCAAAACAGACATATTGGTTTTAGGTGTTATTTTCCATGTTGAAAAATTTTGGTGGTTGACAGCTGATTACTTTCCCCTTGTGCCATATATAGGATATTTTTCTTTTGGGACGGCGATTGGCCTCGTTTTATATGATAAAAAGAAATCCTTGATCCCAAAACTTAATGGCCCATGGCATATGCCTTTTACGTTACCAGGGCGACACTCCGCATTTATTTATTTAGGTGTACGAGCTATAGATATAGCAATCCTTGCTTTGATAACTTATGTTAGCGTTGGTACTTTGTTTTAATATTTTCTATTATTATTCTCGATAGTGGCTTTTAACTCTCTATAGAGTTTGCCCATAGCAAACACAGATCGCTCACGTGTTGTCGCATCTAATTTAGCTAGATGTTCTAAATCTAACAAGCAACCTATGGCAGATGATATCTTCCCATTAGTTTGCAATTCTGATACACGTCTATAATAATCACATGTTTCATTTGCTGTTAAAGTTTTAAAGCCCAGATAAAAATTTTTATTTAGTATGCCTATTTCTTTTTTTTCTTGTATATCGGCATAATCATTTAATCGCATCCTGCGTTTAGCAAGTTGCGCAATTTTCTTATACGTACCAATCTCAATATTTTCCACTGTATCCCCTTAAATAATAAAATAGCGATTGCTATTTGTGTTTGATATTACATTATTCCACATTAATAAAGTTTAATATTTGATTAAATAGACAATAAATATAGAATATTGAATTGCTTTTGTAACTAATTTTATCATATTCTTGAGAATCTGTGTGATATTCGACAAAACAAGACAAATTTCCAGGATGAATCTTAAAATATAACATGTATTTCAGAGGGCATTAAATAATGAATTGATAACACTGAAATATTATTTGTAGAACAATAGTTTAATATTTTTGAATATCAGTATCGATTGTATGTGGGCATCCTTGAAGATTTACTAATATTACGTCGTCACCGATTTTGATTACAGATATCCAAGGGATATAGATACTATCTCCGCCTACGAAGCTCTTAAAGAATTTCTTTTCCCCAGGTACAATAATTCCTACTATTTTGCCAGTACAATGAAGTCCTAAATCAACAATGCGCCCTAGTTGCTTCCCATCAGCTATATTAATAACTTCTTTATCTCTGAGCTCACAAAAAGTATAATCAATCCCTTGCATCAAACCTCTGTAATATAAGTATATGCTCCACAATGGATATTAAAACAGAAACTTGTATTTAGTATAAGATTGAATCTGCTAGTTGATAGAATATTTGAATTAGTCGCAGTGAATTTGTGGATTATGAGCACATAATCTTGTTAAATTCATGTAGAATGAGACTGACCTAGCTTAGGGTGGAGCTAGGTCAGTGAGACATACTAAATCTATGATTAAAAATCAACAATAATTATATGATATTTTATTAAGTATTAGCCACGATATTTTAAACGCTTGATGCGTCTTGAGTCTTATCAGTAGGAATAGCACCGTTTTTTGATTTCTTATCTTTATCTGCAGCGTTGCGTGGGATACAGAGTAAAAGCACTAAACCGATAAGGAAGAAAATTGCTAAGCAACCGACTGCTATCTGTACCTCGGTTATGTAATGTGTGTCTGATACCCATATTTTTACGTTGTCAGGGACTGCTAAAATTATTGCAGCGTATAAAAAGCTACCTAGGAAGTTAGAGCTCTTGTTAAAAATATCATAAAGCCCGAAGAACTCAGTTTTCTTTTCATCTGGTGCTAATTTAGTATAGTAGCTTCTAGATAGTGCTTGAATTCCACCTAAGAAAATTCCAACACCCGCTGCTAGAACAAAGAAGTCGAAGATGTTTTTCATAAACACACCGTATGAGACGAAAATGAAATATCCTATAACACATACTATTATTAAAGGCCTAGCTCCAGTTTTATTTGCAAATTTGCCAAAGAAAATACTCATAATAGCAGCTATTATCTGTGTCATTATTAAGGCTACTATCAAGAAGACATTGAGTGTCGATTGGTTTCTAGCAGGATCCACCTCGTTTAATACTTCTTTTGCATATGTAGCAGACAATGCTATAACTGTATTGACACCATTCACATAAAAGAAAAATGCAAAAAGAAAAATGAAAGCAGCTTTGTATTTTTTTAGTTCTTTAAATGTCTTTCCTAATTTAATGAAAGCATCTTTAATTTGATGTTCAACTGGATCAACACCCGTTACCTGTTTGTATGTTTTTAATAATGGGCGTGTCCATATTAACCACCAAGTCCCAGATATTACTATGCAAACTGTAATAGCTAATCGTGTCAAGGCATAAGCAGTTTCCAATGACACATTAAAGCGGGCTATAGAATCCGCTGGGGTCATGAAGAAATAATATATAGCGAGGCATACTAAAAATGGAGCTAAACTTCCAACATAACCTATTGCATATCCAGATGCAGATACACGATCTCCTCGTGCTGGTGTTGTAACATCACCTAACATAGAATCGTAGAATAGTAAGCTACCGCCAATTCCAATTAGGATCATCATTGCAAAAATTAAAAATATCACAAAAAAACCAGTAGGGTTAGAGAACAGACTTGAAAGATTAGCAAGCAATGAACCATAACAGCCCATTAATCCCATTATAACAAAAAATTTAAATAATGATCTTTTACGGCCTCTATTATCTGCGATAGCACCTAAAACTGGTCCTAATATGGCGATAATTAAACCCGAAACAGAATTAAATATAGACATTGTACCTGTAAGATTGTCTCCAAACCATGGAACACCATATGTCAATTCCGAAATAGAAACTCCTACTAAGACAAAAAACATATATATAGCAGAATTTCCACAATCATATAATGCCCAATTTCGTTCCGCTTTTGTTAATTGAAAACCATCTTTATTAAAATGTTTGTTATAAAAACCCATTATCCCTTTGGTCGCTAGGGGTTTACTAGGCTTATAGATATCGTCCAAAGCTTCGTTTTGGACTTCTTCTGGTGAAAAATCGACCATAATGTCCCTCCGTTAGTAAAAAATATGATTGGTAAAATGTTGCAAAATGTAAACATTTTACAATATTAAGATTATCACAAATGTTGCAAAATGTAAACATTTTTATTGAAAATTTTGTGTAAATAAATTTATGGATAATAAAGCTTTACAAAATTATAAAAAATCTATAATAATCTATAATAATAGAAAAATGATTTTAGATACTTGTTTATTGAAACAAGTATCATGATATAGGGGCATATCCTAAAATGATTGCTGAGAAACAAAATAATCATAAAATTGCCACTTTTTTACACAGTAGGTTTCGAAAACGTTCCTTAATAATTTGTCTTATCACTATAGAGATTTGGAGAATTTAAGAAGCGATGCTAGTAGTATGTTCGTGTTCTCGTCACAAGCAAAAATATCCCCGCTTGATTGACCATAAACTGATACAATATAATAATGGTTTACTTTGGGAGGAATGACTTTCATAAAGACAAAAGATCTTATAGTTTTTTTGATTTTACATGCCTTTTTTAAAACGATATCCTCACATGTTTTTAATTCACCTTTTATATTTTCAATAACTTCTATGGCATATCTAGTCGTAGAAAAATCTTCGCCGTTATACTCTCTATAAATAACCTTTTATCCTACACACGAATATATAATCGGCATCTCCAACCACCTGTTTTAAATCTGTCATATCAACTGCAAATTGAGCATGAATATATTCAGATGGAATATTGTTAGAGCCTAGAATTTTTGATGTTTTTTCATTACTCAATTTATCCTCGTCACAACCAGCTAAATTTATTGCTAGCATAGTAGCAAAAACAGTGATAAATAATATGTTCAATATTTTTTATAAAACATCCTTAAAATAAGGGCTAACTCACGGATAGATGTTGCGAATTCTTTTGCAGTTTTTAGTATAAAACACATTACTTTATGCGCTAATTTGCATTATTAGCAAAATAATTCTTGTGAGACAGCCCTTCAAATTATTAGTAATTTTTGTATGCTTTGTCATAGCCCGCGTTATCATCATCGCGTAACGTTGTTTGCCTTATGATTCCCAGTCTCATGATACTTACACCATCACTCACATGATCTAATCCAAGAGCATGCCCTATTTCATGCGTCATTGTCTTTTTTTTGTGTACATCAATACCACAACGATGAGGATGTACAATTTCTAAAGCATAAGCTTACCTCTATAATAGCAAAAATATAGAATGTGGGATGTAAATATTGACTGACTGATATAAAATCTTAAATACCAAGTAATTTTGAAAATATTGTTAAGTTAATTCAGTCTTAATAGATTCGATAATTTTATTTGACAATATTTTACGTATGGCATATAGCATGCTAATTAGCTGGACCACTAATGTTCCAATAATTGATATGATAATATTTTTAAAAGGGAGTATTAAATTCTCGGGAGGTATTACGCTATATCTAAATGCCCACGATAAAACAAAAGAGATGCATAGACCAATAAAGATTGAGATAATACTGTACACTCCATGTTCATATAGGAGCATTTTTATGACATCTTTTTTTGAGATGCCGATTGACCTCAAAATCATAAAATCACGTTTTCTAATTAGCAAGTTAGCTAAAGTTGTATTAAAGATATTCAAAATCAAAACTATTGAAATAACGATTGCGAATATATTTGAAAAAATCTTCAGAGCAACAATACGGTTTTCTTGCATTTCAAAATCAGCTATCATATCAGTTGCATAAGCATCAAACTTATTATTTGTAATATAATTAGTTATTTTTTCGAATACAGCTTTATGATTTTGGGCGGTAAAAAACATCTGGACATTTTCAATGTTATCATCATAATAAGAGTCTATCATTGAAATCGGAAGAATTACATATATTCCATTTGAGTCTTTAAAATTACTCAATTCAATGATCAAGTCTTCACTATTTATCACATGCCCTACCACTTCAATTTTTTTACTGTAACTCGAAACATTAGAATTTGGATTAGCATAATAGCCTGAAAAAGCATCGTCATTCATATAATCTAGAGTGAGTGGGGTGATTTTATTTTTAAATATACTGCCGCTCTGAACAATATAATTATTGTTTTCAACATGATAAATATCGATTTTATCCAAAATCAAAACCGACAAAGTCTCTTTATTAAAAAATGACGAATTAACTTTTCCAGATATTTCTGCAAGTTTATTGAATCTAGAATCGTCAATAAAAATATAATAAAAATGTTGTATTAAATTATTATCATCTGAAAATTCGGGAATGGCAAAATCCGAAATCATATTAGAGTTTAATTGAACAAAGCCTCCATCAGTATAAGAAGACCATCCAGACTCATCAATTTCAGTCATCGTTGAAATAGGGATAAAGATTTTATCAATTGTTTCATTAATTGGCATAGAATATGAATTGATCACAATGTCATAATCGATCAATTCTTTTGAGCTGTTTAACCAGACAGTAGCATATGCGCTAAATGAACCAGCTGCTACATATATAACCATACTGAGAACAAGGGATGCAATAACATATTTATGTTTTCTTAAAGATCTTGAAAAATTCTTATTAACTAAATCAACTTCGATGGGAGTTTTGTGGTTTTTGAAAATTTTGTATTTTCGTTTATTCTTTTTTGTATAAACTACATCATTTTGACGAACAAGTTCAATTACATTTGTTTTTCGAATTTTTAGACCAGAAAACAGTGCAGAAAAGAGCACTAGGAAAAATGACATTATAAAAACAATGAACAAAGTGAAAAAATTAACGTTTAGCGTGAAAGACATATCTGAATATAAACTAGCAGATATCATTTGTCCTATGGAATTAATTGACAACCAAACAACTCCTATTCCACTTAGTATACTAATTGGAATAATTAGTACTGACAAGATCAATGACTCATAGATAACAATCGATATAAGTTGTTTGTTTGTAGCGCCAATCGATCTGATAATGGCATGTTCTTTTTGACGTTCGTTAATAGTGATATTAAATGAATTAGTTACAAGAGATAAAGCCGCTATTATAATTATTGACAAGAGTACAATTGCTAAGATTAATATGGAATCTTTTAAGGTTTCATCTCTACCAAGACCAAGAAGGGTTAATAAATCATTATTAAATGCAATGTTGGTTTCAGGAATTATCTCAATTATACGTGAGAAACTTTTTTTTGGATTTAAAAGTTTAAAGTATATTATTTTATCTTCAAATGTTGTGTATTCATCTACAGTTAAAAATGTATAACCTGGAGAGTAGCTGTTTTCGACAACAACTATTGTTTCTGTAATGCCGACAATTAAATATTTTCGAGTAAGATAAAAGTTATCTAAGTTCTCATTGGCACCAAGGTGTGAGGAATTTTGAGTAAGTTCACTACCATCATTAGTTGATATTCGGCGCCCAAGATTTAATTCATAATAATTTCCAATTTCAACATTAGGATAATCATTTATGAAATGGGTAGGGACTACAATTTCATATTCGTTCTCTGGGAATCTGCCATTAATAACTTGTATTGGAATCATAGAGAAGAAAGAATAAGAGACAGCATTGCAGTTTACATATGGCTTGTCTACATTTGTGTTGTCTTGGATATTTGAATAACCTAAATCTGTAATTGTTGCGATTTTTTCTAACTCATAATCTTTTTGGATTTGATAAACTAAATCATTCGATATCCCCCAACTAAAGAAATGCCAGTCACCTTTCGAATTAATAGTTGATTGTATTAGTGATGCGAGCAAACTTGAAACCAACACACAAATTACTGTCATCAGTAAAATTGACAAAAATATGCCTATAATCGTTGTTAAGGTTCTAGATTTGTTTTTTAGTAATGAACGTAATGAAATAATTAAGGATATGTTCATTTGGCTTGATCCTGTATTATTTCACCATCACTAAGAGTAATAATTCTATTAGCACGATTGGCAATCTGCTCATCGTGAGTGATTAATAATATAGTTTGATTAAATTCTTTGTTAAGTTTAACAAAATGGTCTATAATTTCATTGCTATTAGTTATATCTAAATTGCCTGTAGGTTCGTCCGCTAATATTATGGATGGTTCGAGGAATAGTGCACGGCCTATAGCAGTGCGTTGTTGTTCACCTCCAGATAATTGATTAGGCAAATGGTTGATTCGGTCAGTCAAATTTAGTAAGCAAAGAAGCTCATTTAATTTAGTCTCATCAACCTTTTTATGGTCTAAACGGACAGGCAGTATGATATTTTCTTTTACTGTTAAAACAGGAATTAAATTATAAAACTGATATATGAGACCTATTTGGCGACGTCTAAATTCTGCAAGTCTATCACCTTTTAGAGTAAATAAATCAACATTATTTAATAAAACCGAGCCACTATTTGGGCTATCAAGGCCTGCTAACAAATATAAAAGTGTTGATTTTCCAGAACCAGATTTACCCGTAATGGTTATAAATTCGCCTTTGCTAACCGAAAAGGTGATATTATTTAGAGCAATTACTTCTCCAAAGCCTGTGCCAAAGGTTTTTGTTAATCCTTTTACTGCTAACAGGTGTTGATTGTTTTCGTTATTAATTTGTGTCATATTTTGATTTATTTCTTTTCCTATCTCTTACATTTTGATTATGATAGGCATTAATAACATCTAAATATTGACTATTATTTTTATAGTTAGATATATCATCTAAATAGATATTTGAATTAGTGCCTGATGCTAGGATATTGCCGTTTGGTTGTGCATAAACAGAAAATATATAATAGCTATGTACTTTTGGCAAAAAGTCACCATTGTAAATTTGAAATGAACTGTTTTTTTTGCTTATGCCCCCGCTTTTTAAAAGTTGGATTTTTGAATTAGTTATTAATGATCCTTTAATGTTTTCTATAATTTCAATTTCATAATAAGTTGTTGGGAAGTTGTCTCCAATATCTTCGTTATATGTTGTTTTTAAATAGTTACTAACAAATGCAACAAAAACATAATCAACGTCTCCTATGACATTTTCCAAAACCAACAGGTCAAAAGCATATAAAACAGATAATTCTTCAACTGGGAGTTTATCTGTCCCTAGAATTTCAGAAATTTCTTCATCTGTTAGATTGTTTTGGTTACATCCAGTAAAAACTAATGTTATAAATAACAAAACGAACATAAATATAATAAATTTTTTCATACTAGTTCCCTCTTGTTCCTTGTTTTTTGGTGATTTGTTCTGTTAAAAGGATTAATATTTGTTATTATACAGATAATCATATCCATTTTTATCATCTTCACATAATGATGTTATAGATGTAACATAAGTATAAATAATGCTATTGGAATTATTATTATGATCTAGTCCCATTGCGTGTGCTAATTCATGCATTACTACATTTAGTTTTTGATCATTTGTTAATGTGTCCATGATTAAAACATTAAATTTTATTTTACCACTTGAATAAGTAGTAGCGGCTGTTGCTGAATTGGTAATAGAAAAATCAGATATTTTAACATCTTCAATTATCCAAAAAGTGTCAACTCGGATTACACCAGGTCTATATGAATTCCAGCGCTTAACACCCTCATACCATTGTGTCATGTAAGAGCATGAGCCATCCCAATCAAGATGTTTCCCGCTATCAACAAGCCACCAGCCTAACTGATTATATGCATATGCCTTGCGGGTCGGAAAATAAAGAAATATAGTAGCAGATAGAATAGAAGACAAAACAATGATCAAAGCAATAAAGCATCGTAACAAATTCAATTTTTTTAAGTTTTTAAACATTGGTAGCCTCCAGTTAAAATTAATATCTTTTAAAGGCCTCATCAAAAGAGGCTATATCATTTTCTGATAAAGCAATAACCGAATTAGTATAAGTATACATTACATCCTTATAATAATCTGAAACACCTAGCCCGAGGTGATATCCGATCATTGCAGTACAAACATTTTGATTTTGGGCGTTTGTATTGCTATCCATATTATATTGATTAAATTTAATTTTTCCGTTCGAGGAAGAAATGGCCACAATGGTTGATATTTCATAATAATCAGATATTGTTACATCTTCGACTATGAATATAGTATCTTTTCTGATTATACCAGATTTGTGATTTTCCCATGTTTTGATTGCATCTGTAAATTGAGGCATGTAATTTGATTTTCCACCCCAATCTAAGTGTTTGCCACTATCTACTGAATTCAAAGAGTTGAGTCGAACAGTTTTTGCGTAAACACGTTGCGGATTAATCATTAAAATTCCAAAAGAAAATAAAAAAAGCAAAATCAGGATGAAAGAGATGAAAGTAATTTTCTTAGTTATCATAGTTGCACTCCAAGGTTAAAGTTTTTCATATCTATATATTATATAGCATAATTCTTAAGTTGTCAAGGTATGGTTAATTTTTGATAGCAGATGCAACTATTAACAAAATCATAAATAAAAAATATTTTTCAAAACCCATTTTATTTTTTATTTTAAATGTTGGACGTAGTGAAAATTAATAACCTAATATTCCATTTTCCAACCTGGTTTGCATTTTACATCGAATCCATTTAGCATATCTCTTTTAGCAGTATCTATTTCCGAATAAGTTTTTCTATAATGCCCTGAATATTTTATTAGTGAAAGTGTCTCCAATTTTGACAATAGTTCCTTTGCACTTAACTTTTGCAAGTTAGTGTTTGATCCTTTTATTTTCCTAATTTAATTCAGAATAATTAATGCAAAAAAAATGCATTAATATTTTTCCGTTTATCACCTCAGTTGAATGTATTCAATCGTTGTAATTCTAATTAATTTTTGCAATCATCAAAGCACTTTTCCACCACATCTTTATTTCGATAGACCCATAATGTTTTCTCTGTAGTCATTTTGTAGTTAGTTAACCGCAGTTCTCTAGACTTCATATAACTATAAGAAATAATTGATAATTCACACTGATGAACACATTTAATGGACATTTGCTTTTATCATTCATGGCAACAATTGCAATTATTCTCATAAAACGACATGTTAAAAAATGCAAGAAACTTGCTAAAATTCCAGCAATACAAATATTACAATCACAGCGATGCATTAAAGGCGGATAATAAAAAATCTAATAATTCCGACT
>JAIRMA010000067.1 GCA_031259085.1 Christensenellaceae bacterium | reverse complement strand
ATGACGGCAACTTTTGCCGATTTGCCGCATGAACTTTTGGAGCGTATGAGTACCAGAATCATTAACGAAGTAGAGGGTATAAACCGCGTAGTGTATGATATATCCAACAAACCCCCCGCGACAATCGAGTGGGAGTAGATAGGCAAAATCTTGAAATGTTCGATAAGTTAACGTTTTTTGGGCATGAAAATAGGCTGTTGATGTGATTTTTATATACAGGGAATAATTTAGTTGCTTTTATCCATAGCGTTTTAAAAGAGCGAAGCTTTTTGCCGATAGTAGAGCTTGTTGTTTGTTTAAAACACAGCCATGAGTGCAAATTCGCAACTTTTTTGCACAAAACACAGAAGGAAGGAAAGTTCTGGTGTTCAAATAGACATCAGCTAGACTAAGGGTAAACTTTTGTTGGAGACTGGTGTGGACAAGCTGATGGGTAACATGAAAAATTTAATGACTTCTTTAAGGCATTAGAGAAGTCCTTTCCGTTTCTATTGCCATCGAGGACGTACAAGCGAAACCAAAGACTACTACGAGCAGATGAAAAAGCATATTGTCATTTAAAAAAGTATGAGCAAAGATGCTCATACTAAGCTATACGATATCGACAATAATGCGCCAAAGGGGAAATAAAGGATATGGAGAATGAATGTGTCATGAGCGATCTTATGAGAATTTGACTACAAGCTATCGAACAATATTCCAGCTCATACGTGTTATTTCTAGACCAATGGTTGTATTGCCTGACTTTTGTTTTCGCATTATCTTTTCGACATTAACTTCGCACAAGACAATCGTTGGAACATTGTATTTGGATTCAAAATAATCTACCCATTCATCAAAATTGCAAACCAATATCTCGGTATTAGAAAACTTTGCAACTTCAGCTTTTAGACCTTCTAAAACATTTGCTGTGAAAGCTCTGACTTTTTTCTTTCAAATAGTTTCATAACTTGCTATCACCCCATCACTGCCCGTAACAGGGCAATATCTTTTGCATTATTTCTAGGCTTTATGCTGCTCAACACGCGCTGTTCAACTTCTGGTGTCCAGTAAATACGTAGCTGCTCTCTCGCTCTCGTGATTGCTGTATAGAAAATGTTGTGTGTAATCAACTCGTCGATTTCATTGGTTATCACGATTTTGACTGAGTTGTATTCCAAGCCCTGAGCTTTGTGAATTGATATGGCGTAAGCCACTTGGAATGGAACGACTGTCGCGTCTAGCGTATCGTCGTCATCGTCAGATGTTTTGTATTCACTGACGGTAAAGCGAATCACCGAGTATTCGGATTTATAGACATCATTACCTAGCAGCTCAAAACCATAATGGCGAGTGTCCATTGAGCTGTTTATTACCTTGTCCAGTTCGATGTCGAATTGGATTTCGTGTTCAAGCACTTCAATGTTGACAATCTTGCCTTTCATATTGTTATATATCAATGGCGCGAATCGTTCGGATTCATTAAACAGCACAGGGTCGTTGACCTTATAGTATTGAACGCCCCATCGTACAACGGGAGAGGGGTTTGATTGCTGCAAGAAACGGTTGATATTGTTTATCCCATAGAGTCCATCGTAATTCAAGCAGAGGATTATTTCATCATCGGTCGCCGCCTGAAATATTGAAGCATCCAATGTGACGGAATACCCTTGTCTAGTGATGAGTTCAAGAATAGTATCGTCCATTTGTCGAACCCTATTCCAGAGCAGTTGCAGATTTTTATTTTTACTCCTATACTGCGCTGTCAGCTCAAAGATGGAGATATTTGACATGAAGCTCTTTGCCGCGCTAAACCAGTTCCCAAAACGGATAGATTCAATTTGATAGATGTCGCCGACAAGAATCAAGAGGTCGAAAGAGACTTTCTCTAAAATAGCCCTCATATCTCGGTTATTAACTGTGCTGCATTCATCAATAATCAAAAGATCATATTTGGTCTGATTGTTCTGATTTTTGAGGAATTTTGCGATGGTAGAGAAGGTACAGTTGGAAGCGGTAATGCGCCTTTTCAAGTTGTCCACTGCTGGGTTTGTATTTGCCAGATACAGTTTTGATTTATCGGAAAAGAAATGTGAAACGTGGTTTATCATTGTGGATTTGCCGGTTCCGGCAGAACCATAAATAAGGGCAACAGTTGATTGTTCAAACATTTGCTCTAGCACAGTTTTCTTTTCGGAGCTATCAATAGCATAGTTTGATGTGAACAGCCAAGCCTCAACAGACTTTGTGTAGTTCGCCATGCCTACTGCCGCAAACTCTTTTAACTTGTTGAGAATAAACAGCGTATCGTCACGATACTCTTGAATGTAAATTTGCTCACTCTGTTTTTCCAATCGTCGGCCAGCATGTCCAGACCAAAGAGCACTGTTGTATGTTTGCATGAGCGCGTCGATGTCATTGAAACCGACAATATCGGTTGAGGGTGTGTATAGCTGCCCCCTGATTTCTGTGTTGTTCCTGATAAGTCTGGCAAACAGTTCGTGTTTTCGCGATGATGAATCAATACAGTCAAACAAGTCGCCCAGACGAGGATTGTGACCAAGCAGGGATGTATTGAAAGGCATTTTATCAAACGGGATACAGCCATTGCTCAAACGAAGGTTTGACAGGTAGTTGTTCTGCTTATCCCATTGGTCTTTTATCACTTTATTAGTCAAATGATAGAGCAGATAGCGAAGGATATTTGCTCCCGCTTCATTGTTTAAGATTATTTTGCGGCAATCCTCCAGCATACTAAAAATCGGCAGCGTTTTTGCAGTAGGCGCGACATTTTGCTTGATATACTCGAAATGAGAATCCGTAAATTCGATGATTTCAATTAAATTAAACCCAGTAACTGTCAAATAGTGCATTAGACCACGGTATTCTGGGTGTCTGCTGCTACTCTTGATTTGGTTGCCGATTATATACGAAAAGTTCTCAATCTCGCAAGACCGGATAGACACCTCCCAATTTACAATAATATAAATCGGCATGGTCTTTTCGAGAATTTGAATGCTGTCATCAATAATGTACAGCTTTGCTGCATAGTATTGCGAGATATCGTAGTTAGTGAAAGCGATAATTCTGTCGAACTTACTTGTCTTTGTATAAGCCAGAGTAAAAGTCACCTCGTAATAAATCTTTTGTCTCACGAAGAACGGCTTTATCTTTTGTATGTAATACCTATCGTTGCGAGCGGTTTGAGATTTGCTCCCGTTTAGGCGGTCGATTCTCTCGGCTATCTTTTCGTAATACTCTTTGAGGTTGGAATCCGTGTTAATCGGAAACTTTTCAAGGTTCCATAAGACTTCGAGATTGTAGTTGTTTTTCATAAAGTTTTTGATTTTCAGCAAGTACTCATAGTATTTCAGCATGAGTCGCTCGGAGTTTTCTTCATCAAGCGTATAGTGAGAAGCGACTATTTGCAGAAAATTGTGGAATTTACGCAGAAGTTTCAAGTCACCTCGTGTTTTCACATAAGCAATTGCTTTGGTTATATTATCGTATTTGTCGTCAATGTCATTTCCATTGGCATAGATTTTAAGCATTATATGCTCAACGAAATTCCGAAGCTGTGCCAAAATGTCCTGTGAGACAGCGCCACGTCCGGAAAAATAAAGGTTTTCAATATGACGGCAAATCACACTATCAGCGACGTGTATTTGACTATCAATTTTTACTGTTGGCAAACTTTTATTCCCCTTACTTATTGTTCCGGTGCAACCGTGACTTGTTCATTTATCAGTAGCGGGAGTAGGAAGTTGCGGAGTTTAGTCAACTCTTTGTTCTCGAATTTCGCCCTGCTTATCAGGTGATAGTATTGTGAAACGGTTTTCTGAAATCTGTCGAGTAGCAGCTTCAAGGGTACGAGGATGTCAAAAACTTGCAAATCATCCTTGTTGATGGCTTGTTGCGTCACTCCTGTTACAACGAGGTTTTTCTTGTTCTTGAAATAGTCGCCACACAAATAATTCCATACGTAGTAAAGCGACGTTGGAGCGCATTGTAATCCTGCAAATTCTGTTGAAAAGATATAACTAGACATGAGGACTTCCGTACCCTCGTTGACCAGTACCATTCTTCATCTTGGCGAACCATACCAAGTTAAGGAGTGGCTGCATATTGGCGCGTTGCAAACGGTTAGCATAGTCTGTTGTTATCGAATGATTCACTATTTCAACCCCATCTGCTTCTGATGTGAACAGATATATATTCTTGCTATCAAATATGTCAATACCCAAGCTCATGATTGTGTAAAGGTTTGTCTTGTTGAACTTCTGAATCTTCCGTCTTTAGGTATCTCACATTTTAATTATTTATTGTAATCAAGCATTAAATTTTAGTATAGCGCAAAGCGGAAAGAAAAGCAAGATAATATAAATTCATAATTTGTATTTTTGCTGCAAAAAGAAAAGTAAAATTTTTATAGTAGTTATATGATTACAACAACATGTAGTATATTTGCTGTAATCTGGTTATAATTAAATACTTTGTTTTTGAGGAAAATATGCCAAAAATTTATCTATTAAACGATGCAAAATACGAAGACGTTGAAAATATCAGTGTTTTTGAGATAAAATATTTAAATCCGAAATTTACTCCGAAAAAATATGACGCGCTCATATTTACCTCAAAAAACGCCGTTTTGGGCTTGGATAATATTTATAAAAAGTGGAAAAAACTGCCTGCGTACTCCATAGGCGAGGGTACAAGTAAAGTTATAAAAGAGTTTGGAGGTAATTTGGCATATGAAGCTAAAAGTTCGTATGGAGATGATTTTGCCGTTGAAGTATCGCAGAAGCTTTTTGGAAAATCTGTCCTGTTTGCGTGCGCTAAAGTCGTATCCTCTGATGTTGGCGGTATATTAAAATCAAACGGCGCGTATGTAGACGAAGTCGTTGTTTATGAGAATGTGTGCAAGCCTTGTAAAGAGTTTGATTTACCAAAAAACGCAATTTTTATCTTTACATCCCCATCATCCGTAAAGTGTTTTTTAAA
>JAIRMA010000024.1 GCA_031259085.1 Christensenellaceae bacterium | reverse complement strand
ATAAAACTAATAAAATTTTTCTTGAATTCTTCATTAATTCACTCTCCTTGCAAATTATAATTTTAGGATGCATGTTTAAAATGCAACGTTGCATTTTAAACGAAGATTTTTATTTTTTTAGAAGAAGAAGAAGAAGAAGAAGAAGAAGAAGAAGAAGAAGAAGAAGAAGAAGAAGACGTAATTATTTATTACTTATCCATCTTTATTTGGTTGAAATTTGTTATTATGCAGTATTGAATGTGGATAAATTTGGAGATGAGCTTTTTTATCCATTAAACTGAAACAAAGTTATATAGCAATGAAGGATACGTCTATGTGATTTGCAATCCTGAATGAAGAGGTAAAGAAATTATGAAATTTCTACTAAACATGAATTATACTTCTAAATTTCCTAAAATTCTGTATCATTTTGTAACGTCAAAATGGTAATTTCAAATAATTCAAAGATTTATTATTGTACTTTTGTGATAGGTCTTATAATGCGTCCATTGTTTATATTAATTCAACGCCATTTTGAAAGCATTTTGGTTATTCTTTTAGCGACGTAATTTTATACAAGCCAGTTTTTGACATTTTCGAATTAATTGCTGATAATAGAATTAGTGCTACTGTTGTACTGTCTTATCTACCATTGTGATAATATGTTTTAACTAATTCATTTTATTATTAGACCTATACATATTATCAAATGTAATCATGCATAAATAATAACTGAATAAGTGTAACGTAACGGAATTCATTAAAATTTCTGTATAATTAATAAAAGATGATAAAATGAAAGAAACGCTTTTTCATTTTATTAGTCTATCCCAAGATAAACTAGTATTTCGCAATACAACCACATGCTGTTTCAAATTTGATTTAAATTTGTAGTTGATATTTTAGTATCATATAAACATAGCGTAGTCTTTTATACGAAAAGAAACTATTGATTAATTCCTTTTAGCTTTTTATAACTATTCCGCCTGCCAATAGGGGTATTATATAATCAGATAATTTCTTAACCCCTATTAACAGATTTTCAGAGTCGTCATTTTCTCTTGTTATAATAAAATTATTCTTGTTCTTAACTATAATGAGGAATATGTAAAGTAAACATGCTTTGAAACATTTTTACGGAATGGGATCTGTTATCCATATTAGAAAAAGCATCAATGCTTGATGAATGAGAAACAATTAGCGTACTATTCTCATCGAATTCTATTAATTTCTTTTTTTGTTCCTTGAAATTTCTAATTAACGAAAGCCTTTTCTTGTTTTCTCTTTGAAACAAGAACTAAGTATGATTTTAAGAAACTCGTTCATGCTAATCTAAGTGCATAGTAAAATTAAAATCAAAAAGCCGTAATTTGTAGTATTTTGCACGACTCTGGTTTTATATCAGTATACATAGTAGAAGCGAACTCCCATGTTTCTCCTTTACCCAAATAAGTCGAATAACACCATGTCGTATCAATCAAGTTACCTAATTCATTATAGAAACCAAATTTAATATTAATGTATGAAATATCCTGACCGCTAACATTCTTACATTTACCTGAAATTTGGGATTGCCATCCCAAAAAAGAATTATAGCTAACGTTGAAAATCGGATTATTTTCTATAACTATTCCATCTTCATAATAATAAGAATCTGCGTATTGTTCATTATTTTCTTTATTTGATGAATATGTAAAATATGTTACCAATACCACAGTTAAAATAACTGCAAAAATAAAACCAAAAATAATGAACACCTTCTGTTTTTCAGCTAGAGAATATTCATTCCATTTTTTTTTGCTAAAAGGCTTGTGTTGATAGGTACTAGGAGCTGAGCTTGATAAATTACTATTATTAGTTCTATTGTCATAATATCGGCGTTCACTGCTATTGTTAACTTCTACTCTCC
Organism: Christensenellaceae bacterium; assembly: GCA_031259085.1. GTDB lineage: Bacteria > Bacillota > Clostridia > Christensenellales > DTU072 > JAITLB01. The sequence continues at coordinate 23,458 of JAIRMA010000024.1, read as the reverse complement.
TGGTATTGTTAACTTCTGCTGTATTGGTATTGTTGACTCCTACTGCCTTTCCACAATTAGGACAAAACCGAACACTTTCATCTATATCTTTTCCGCAATATTGACAGAACCGCACGTTGCCACCTCATAAAATATATTGATTAATTTTATAAATTATACTATTTTTTTAATTTAATTGTCAATATTTGACACATTATGATCAAAAAAGTGTTAATCCATTCACGCTCTTTTAAACAATTTACATATTACCTAACTTTTTATGAGTGACCTCTTTTCAAAACTCATGACACAATTAAGTCAATACCTTTTTGGTCTTTAATAATTTAATTTCAAAAAACACTCTAGCTGATAGTGATCATTAATAAAATAGTTCTTTGAGACTATTATATCAGTTGGTTTAATTCAATTATTTTACGAATAACATGGTAGGTATAAATATTTTATTTTTTTGAAAATATCATTTCATTACTATATTCTTACGACAATCTTTAGATAAAATGTTTTTATGTTTTTCAATAATAATGCATTCATTGATAGGTTCAATTAATATGGCGATAAAAACTATAGAAAAACCAATATCATTTAATGATTAATAATTCGATTAACGGCTTCCTCTATTCCAAGTCTGCCATGCTGATAAGTTAATCCACCCTGTAAATAGGCAATATACGGTTTTCTAATAGGTGCATCAGCACTTAATTCAATTGAACCTCCTTGAATAAATGTCCCAGCTGCCATTATGACATGACTAGAATACCCTGGCATATCCCATGGATATGGTATTACATAACTATCAACTGGCGACGAATATTGAATTCCTCTAATGAATTCAATTAATTCATACTCAGTATTAAATTGTATGGCTCTAATAATATCATTTGGAATAATCTCTGGTTTTGGATATACTTCAAATTCAAGTAGATCAAATGCAAAAGCACCTAATATACTAGTTTTTAAAGCATTCTCTACTACTGATGGGGCTATAAAGAATCCTTGATAAAAAGGAATATAAGATGCATTATATGATCCAATTTCTAAACCTAAAGATGGTGCCGTTACTCGGTTAGCAATTTTATCAATGTATCCTGATTTACCAGCTATGTACCCACCTGTTGGGGCTAATCCGCCACCAGGGTTTTTTATTAACGAACCCACAATTATATCTGCTCCAACATCAGTTGGTTCTTTAATATCAACAAATTCACCATAACAGTTGTCAACAAAAATTATAGAAGTTGGTGAATTATTTCTTATTATATTACACAAGTTTTCAATTTCATTAATAGATAATGCATCTCTGAGTGAATATCCCCTAGATCTAGTAATAAACACTAGTGTTGGCTTTTCCAATCTCAATTTGCGCTGTATCTCATCATAATCTAATTGATTACCTTTGTAATTTATGCAACTATAGTTTATATTATAGTCTTTTAATGATCCAATATTGTCACCATTTATTACTTTCAACAAAGTATCATATGGATTACCAGTAATCGATAATATACTATCACCTGGAGTCAATAATCCAAATAATGCAATAGTCAATGCGTGCGTCCCGCTTGCTATATTAGGTGTTACAATAGCACGCTCTGCACCCAAAGCTGAGGCAAAAACTTTGCATAGTGTTTCCTTTCCTATATCATCATATCCATAGCCCGTTGATGGTGCAAAATGGCGTGTAGATACTTTATTGCCTCTAAATGCGGCTATTACCTTACGTTGATTATATAGTGATATTTCTTCAAATCTCTCAAATAGCTTTTTTGATTTGTGTTCTGATTCTATTAGTATTTGTTTAGCGTTTATCATGACATTTCCAATTATAGTTAATTATCAACCATTAAATAAAATTTTAATTGCTTGCACTTTTGTTAATGTATCCTTTCAAAGATCTGAATATGTGGTTTTATATATTTCTACTAAATCAAATATATAGCATTATAGGCAATTACAAAAAATATTATTAATAAAATCAAAAGTATTTGATCATTTGTTAGTAATAAACATTTCTGTCTAGTGAATCTGAATCATTAGTTGATATGTTCTATCATTATATATCATATTCATTTATTTATCAAATTAGTAACCGTGTGTGCATTTTTCTTGTTTAGCATTGACATTATTTATTTAAAAATATAGATTGTTAACATAAAATACATAAATTATTTAGAAAACTATTTCTACACTTTCAATTCAAATGTAGTCTAAAGATCTCGGATCAAATTGGCTTAAACCTACGAATCCACACTAAATCAAGATTAATATCCATTAAAAATAGATAGTTACTATCCTAAACAATATCAGAATTAATGATAACACTACACTGTATCATTTAATTGAAAGGCTTCTTGAATCTTAAATCATAATAACCTCAAAATTGTTTTAATAATAGATGACTATTTGCAGTCAAGAATCACTCTAATCCAAAATTAATGATGCCGTCATTTGTATCTTAACTTGCATTTATAAGATTTAATAGGATTTAATTTTATCTGGATCAACTGGTTGAATACCATCATTAATAGAGAATTTGTAATATTCAATCTTTCTGTTATAGAATATTTTGTCTTATTTATCTATAGTTATTTTTGAATACAAATCTTTTCCACCATGTCGTCAGTCAGCAGATAAAAAACAGCATATAAGTATATCATCTGTTACATATTCTGTATGTCTAATATAACTTAAAAACAATTTTTATTTCGAGATTGAATCCTCAGTTTTAAATTGTATAACTATGTTTTATAATATAATCTCAGATTTATCCAGTAAGATAATAAACCTTTATCATCATTTACATGAATTGTTGTTAATTAAATCTATACGCTCAGGTGTTACTAGGAATTCGTTTCATTATATATTCGTATATATTATTTAATCCTAATTCAATATCTAGATATGTGGCCTCTTTATATTTGTTGTTAAACCACGTGTCTTGACGCTTAGCGTATTGACGAGTGTTAATTTTAATATAATCCAAAGTATCGTTTAAGTTATATTTGTGTTTATCAAAGTCTTCCCACTCTTTATATCCAATACCTTGCATTGATTGCATATTATAATTACACCCCATGCTTAACAATCTATCTACTTCATCTTTTAATCCAATTTTATACATCAAATCCGTTCTTGCACTTATTCGCTTAGCTCTTTCTTGCCTATTTTTGCTTGTTATGATGTATAATTGATACTCATTTTGTCTATGTATAATTTGATCATTTTGCGTTGAATATTTCTTGCCTGTAGTTTTAATTACTTCCAAAGCTCTTAATACTCTTTTTGTATTGTTAAAATGTATCTTTTGTGCTGCTTCAGGATCTAGAAATATTAATTCTTTATAGAGATTCAATATCCCATTGAGCTTAAATTCATTTTCTAACTCTAATCTTATGTCACCATTAACATCAACAAGTTCATCACTATACCCAAAACTCATCTGATATAAAATAGAAGATATGAAGTAGCCAGTGCCCCCAACAACAATTGGAATCTTGTGATCACTTAAAATCTCACTTATTGCTTTATCAGCATGATCTCTGTAGTCTACCACCGAAAAATTTTCTAACGGTGAAATAAGATCAATGCAATATTGTTTGACTCCAAGCATTTCATCAGAGATTTTTGCAGTTCCAATGTCCATCCACTTATATATTTGCATAGAATCGGCTGATACTATAGAAGTATTTAATTGTTTTGCAATTTGACTGCCAACAGCGGTCTTGCCAGATGCGGTCGCACCACCAATTACTATAATCAAAGTTTTCTCCTAAATAATTTCTCAATGTCACTCTTGGTATATGTTATATATGCTGGTCTCCCATGTGGACATGTTAGTGGCATACCTTTTTTAAGTAAATGATTAACAACAATATCTAATTCATCCATTGCTAATGGATGCCCACCTTTAATTGCAGCTTTGCATGCTGCCATTACTAAATTTTCACGAATTATTTCACTAGTTTGTATGGTTTTAGAATAATATAGAGTTAAAATTTCATTAATGAAAACTTCTAGGCGAATAGATGATACGGCCATTGGAACCGCATTAATCTTATAACTATCTGAACCAAACTCTTCTATATCAAAACCGATAGCATTTAATTCAGGGATAAGCTCATTTAGTTTATCAATATTAGACCTATCGTCTGTATGAATATGCGGAATTATTAATGGCTGTGATGTAATACACTGTTTGTCTAATTGTATCTTGTACTGATCATACAATAGTCTTTCATGTACTGCATGTTGATCAATTATGTGAACTTTTTCACTTGTCTCTAGAATTAAATATGTATTAAATAACTGACCAATTATGGTATAATTTTTTGTGTTATTATCTATTTCAATTTCAGATTGACCACTATGATGATAAATCTCAGGATCATCAATACCTGCAATTCCAGTATGAACTATTGGCGCTTCATAGTCCAAATTTTCTTGTCCTGTGTGTTCATCCGGGATTATAGGCGGTTTACTTGCCTGGTTAATGCTTATTGATGATTTTTCTGGATTAGCTAGAATATCTGGCAACTTCTGAAATGAACCACGCCTCGGCAAAACATCAGGAATGCTTGACTTAGATTCATATTCATATTTGTTTTTTGTGACAAATGCAGACAATTTCTCGCTTATTTCCTGCCTTAAAACATCTTCTTCCTCATTCGTCTCGACGAATTTCTGCGTCATGCCAGTTTCAAAAAATATTATGGTGTTCAATACTGCCTTGTAAATGGTAGAATATACAATTCTAGAGTTTGCAAATCTAACTTCCTTTTTGTTCGGATGTACGTTTATGTCTACTTCATCAAATGGCAATATCACATTAATCACAAATATTGGAAAGTTATGCTTCATTATCCTATCAGAGTACGCGTTAAGGATTGTAGCTGAAATAGCCATATCTGTGATTACTCTGCCGTTGACTATAATTGTTTGTAAATTTCTATTTGATTTTACAAATTCAGGCTTACCAATATATCCAGATACTTTAATTGTTTTTTCCTTTGACTCAACTATTGGAATAAACTTATCAAATCCATCATTCCCATATATGGCTTTAACTGCATTTTCTAATCCACCACCTGGAGATGCAAATATTAGCTTTTCATCTATATAATATTTAAACCCTATGTTTGAATTTGAGAGTATTAAATGTGTCATTAACTGCGTGACACTAGCAGCCTCATATTTAGGTTTCTTAAGAAATTTATATCTTGCCGGGGTATTATGAAATAAGTTAGAGATTTTAACCGTGGTGCCTTGATTTGTTGCTATATCACTGATTGTAATTTTGCCTGCAATAGATGTCAATTTACAACCTACTTCTGAATCAACAAATTTCGATACTATCTCAAAATCGCTTATTGCTGATATACTAGCTAAGGCCTCACCTCTAAACCCAAGTGTAGAAATGTATGATAAATCTTCTGCCGTTTCAAGTTTTCCTGTCGCATGTGGCATTATAGTTTTATGAATCTCTTCTTTTTCTATTCCATACCCATTATCAGAAATTTCGATGTATTTGATTCCACCATCTTCGATTTTGACAACCACAGATGTAGCCCCAGCATCAATTGCATTTTCAACAACTTCCTTAACAACAGATGCCGGATTCTCAACAACTTCACCAGCTGAAATTAAATTGTATACCGAACTGTCCAATATATTTATCTTCATTCTAGTATTATAGCTCCATCTTATTTGTGTTACTCACTTTCGCTTAGGTATCGATTTAGCCTTATCATACAACTCAGATAATAACGTTAATGCCTGAATTGGTGTGTAATCGTTTATGTTTATAGACGTAATAGTACCTATGATTTCTTTAGTTGTAAAATCCTCTTCAAATAATGTCACTTGTCTAACTATATCAGCTGTATCATCATTAGATAAACCTATATTATCTTTGAGTGACCCCACTTGATTTATTGATGATTCAAGTTTCCTCATTATTTTCTTCGATCGCTCAATAATATTTTTGTCTACACCTGCAAGTTGTGCAACCTCTATGCCAAAGCTCCGCCCCGTGATCCCTGGTGCAAGTTTGTATAAGAATATGATTTCACCAGCATTTTCTTTAATAAGCATATGAATATTCTTGATCCCATCAATGGAATCCTCTAATTCGCCCAATTCATGATAATGCGTTGCAAAAAGTGTCTTGGCCTTGATCCTCAATGTGATATGTTCTACGAGTGCACATGCAATGGACAAACCGTCCGTAAATGATGTGCCACGTCCTATCTCATCCAATATTAAAAGACTATCCTTCGTTGCATTATTAATTATGTTAGCAACCTCTGTCATTTCAAGCATGAACGTGCTCTGTCCATATGCCAGATTATCACTAGCACCAATTCTCGTGAATATCCTGTCCGTTATCGGTATTTCTGCTCTTTTAGCTGGAACAAATGAGCCCATATGTGCTAATAAAACAATCAGTGCCACTTGTCTCATATATGTGCTTTTGCCAGCCATATTAGGCCCAGTCACTATTATAGTCCTCGTGTCATTATTAATTAATGTGTCGTTTGGCACAAACGGAACTCCTTTTAATAATGACTCAACAACAGGATGTCTGCCTTCTTGAATCCTCAATGATTTTATTAGATCAGATATAACAGGTTTCTCATATCCATTTTCTATTGCAACACAGGCAAGAGAACACAGTACGTCGATTTCAGATATTAATCTTGCATTATTTAATATAGCATCTATGTTGCTTGTCAGTTTCTTTTTAATCTCATTATATATCTGCTCTTCTAATTTTAATGCTTTTTCCTCAGCGCCTAAAATCAATTCCTCTAATTCTCTCAACTGATCAGTAATATACCGCTCAGAATTAGTTAATGTCTGTCTCCTAATATAATTCCGAGGCGCTCTGCTTGCTTGCCCAGCAGAAATTTCTATGTAATATCCAAAAGAACGTGAATATCCAACTTTTAATGTCTTTATTCCTGAGTTGTCCCGCTCATATGCTTCATATTTGGCTAGAGATGATTTTCCGTTTTTTTGTGCATCCCTATAGGCATCTAATTTTTCATTAAATCCTTGCTTTATCACGCCACCATCCTTTAAGGATATTGCAGGGTTTTCAATTAACGCATCACTTAACAACTGTACAATTTCTGGTAAGGCGTCTAAGTCATTGCAAATTTTGACCAGATATTTACTGCTCATTTTGCCCAAAATATCTTTTATTGGTTCTACAATTTTAAGTGAAATCCCTACCGCTTCACATTCTCTAGGATTTATAGAATTATATGCAATTTTTGAGGACAACCTCTCAATATCACGCATTTTCCCCAAAATACTCGATAATTCTAATCTCTGTGTATTAGATTTATACAATTCCTCAACAGCTTCAAGTCTATAATTAATTAGCGTTGAATTCATGAGAGGCTCAGTAATCCACTTTTTTAAAAGTCTCAGACCCATGTTTGTCTTTGTATAATCTATGACACCTAATAAACTACCTCGCACTTTCTTGTCAGACAAGGTCTCTAATAATTCTAGATTTTTTTGAGTGTTATAATCCAAAAACATTCTGGATTTTGACCGCAAAATCCTAGGCGGACGAATATGGGCTAATGCTTTCTTTTGTGTTTCTTCTACATATTTTAGTAATCCACCCAAAGCAGATATTAAACAAGAGTTGTTTTCTATGCCAAATGCAGAAATATTATTGACGTTATAAAACCTCAGTATGGTCTTTTGTGCATTATCACACGCATATGCATAATCATAAAACTCGACAGGTCTAACACAATTTGAGTTTTTTACAGAATTAAATTCAGAAGACTTATTTACTGTTGCTGAATGTGCTATAATCTCACTAGGCCTTATTGATAAAATAAAATCCTCTAACGCTTCTAAGGATTTATTAGTTAATTCAATAACATTAAGCTCACCAGTAGAAATATCAACCCAAGCAAAACCCGCATCTCCCTTATCAAAATACATGGATAATAAATAATTATTAGTCCCTGCATCTAGCATAGTATCCTCATTAACTGTGCCTGGAGTTATAATCCTTACAACATCCCTCTTTAACATGCCCTTCCCATCTTGAGGAGTTGATAACTGATCACAAACAGCAACTTTTTTACCAAGCTTAATAAGACGTGTTATATATGAATCGACAGCATGATAAGGCACACCACACATGGGCGCCTTTTCTCCTAATCCACAATCCCTGCCAGTTAATGTTAGATCTAAGTATTTAGAAACTTCTACAGCATCGTCAAAAAACATCTCATAAAAATCACCAAGCCTGTAAAATAAATATGTGTCTGGATTCTCTTTTTTTAACTCCATATAATGATACATCATAGGCGATAGTTTATGCATCTCTATTTTCAATGTGTCCTCCTAAAGACGAAACTCTGCATTTGTCAATTTTAACATCTATAAACTCACCTACTAAATTGGTATCACCTGGAAATGTGATTAGACGTCCATTTTCGGCTCTGCCGTACAGTAATCCTTTCTGATTAACCCCCTCAACAAGCACCTCGTATGTCTTATTCAATGAGGTTTGACTTATATCTTTAACAATCTCATTTTGAACTGATATCAACCTGGTGATCCTGTCTTTTTTTACCTGTGGTGATATTTGTACCATTCTAGATGCCACTGTGCCAGTTCTTGGCGAATATACAAATGTAAATGCATTGCTAAACTTAACCCTCTGTATCAGGTTTATAGTTTCCTCAAAATTTTCATCCGTCTCGCCAGGGAATCCAACCATAACATCAGTTGTTAAAACACATGTCGGCAATTTCTCTCTAATTTTTTCTACAAGACTCAAGTAATAATTTCTTGTATAATGTCTGTTCATTTTTGCTAGAACGTCATCACTGCCAGCTTGAACAGGTAAATGTATACTCTTGCATATCTTCTCATTCTTTGCAATAACATCAAGTATCTCATCAGATAAATCACGTGGATGAGATGTCAAAAATCTTAATCTGAATCTGTATGGCAATTTTGCCACCGTGTCTAACAGCTTTGCAAAATTCCAGCCTTCAGATGAATAGCTATTAACGTTCTGTCCTAAAAATGTGATCTCTTTATAACCATCTTTTAATAAATTTTGCGTTTCATCCATTATCAATTGAGGGGCCCTGCTTTTTTCTGGGCCTCGAACATAAGGTACAATACAATATGTGCAATGATTGTTGCACCCATACATTATATTAACCCATCCATTAGGATATGAAGTTCTAAGTGTTACATCATTTTCAGCGATATCGTTATTGGGTTCTACATTTTCATAATACTTTAGCTTTCTCTTATCCCTGCTATTTATTATCTCATTTACTTTCTCACCCACTAAATGTGCATTGGTAGTCCCTAAAATAATGTCTATAAATGGAAATTGTGATTTAAGTGTCTCAATAGCTCCTGCTTGTTGCGACATACAACCAACAATTGCAACTATTAAATCTTTTTTCAATTTCTTGTAATTCTTAAGATCCCCTATGTTACCATATATCTTTTTTTCGGCTGTGTCACGAATACAACATGTGTTGAAAACTATAATATCTGCATCTTCCCGTCTTTGTACTGGAATGTAGCCTAAATTTGAAAGACTGCCAGATATCTTTTCAGACTCATGAACATTCATTTGACAACCAAATGTCTCTACTAAATAACTCTTCGTCATACAAAATATTATATAATAATTACTGTATTTTTTCAAGTAAATTCTCACAATAAAATTGAGAGTTTGTTTAGATATTTTGCGTTCTTTTTACCAATTCATTCAAAATCATCTATCCAAACTACAAAATTCTGTCATGAAATTTTTCCTTTAGATTAAGAATTAATATTATCATTTCAACAATTTACTTCAAATGAAAACCAGATTAGTATCTTTTGTTTTTTTTTAATGCCCCTAGTTCAAATTGATCTATATTTCAAATCTTGATGATGAATATACTATATTCAACTTGAAAACCAAGTCAGTCAAAGGTGTTATTAATTTAATAGATTAAATATTAAGTGTTTATTTAAATAACAGTATCTTTTAACTGATATGACTAATTTAGTCGCCAATTCACGATCTTACAAAGCATGACAAATTACGTAATGTACTTGTCTTATCAAAATCTTCTATTTTTGAAATTTTCTGACTAAAATTAGTTATTAGTATACAAATATCCTCTTTGTTATGCGCACCTCTTATAACTTTATCAAGGGCATTTATAAACTGTCTTAACAAATAGCGTGAATGAATTTGATCATAATAATATACGTAATTAGCAGATGGAGAAATAAAATTAGTCAGATAGTATAAATATTTAAACAAAATTTTGATTTATGCGTTTGCCCTGTCGTGCGACGTAAATCCCGCGATGTGGTAATCATGCGGGTTAAAGTGTATTTATATAGTTCCTCTCGGTTATCCTGCTAAGGGCAAAGAATCTTAGGCTCGTTTATAGTCCAATTTCTCTCATATTTGACGATCTCGATTTAGCTAGAGTGGCGACTACAATTTGTAATAAAACTCCCTTACTTTCATGGCCATCAGCTTTTTCCGTTCCTCCAAAAAGAACAGATAATTTTCTGCATTTCCACTCATCACAATATCTGGAATAGCGTTGTCTCTTAAATTGGTTTGAAGAGCATCAAGATTTTTTATATCGTTGTCGTAAGCGCCTGTGAACTCCAGAACATCCTTCATATAGATTTCTGGCGAACGATCTCTGATTTTTTTGTTCACTTGATCGTGCAAATAAACATAGTTTGCCAGCGAGTTATGTATATCTCTCGAGATGCCTTTTTCATTTAAATATGCTTTGGGGAAGATATGGTGACGCTCCGCCTTTTCCATATTCCTTACAAGTGTGGTTGTTAAGAACGACTGATTACCCAGAAACTTCTGTGCCAGTATGAAAAAATCCCAACAGATACCTTTGGTTTTGCCGAATTCGCTTGGCAGTATGTCTGTCCAGAATACTTCCGAGAGTTCTTGGCGTTCTAGGGTTAACACAAACTCTTCTAATGCCTCCGCTTTTACAATCTGCTGAAAATCATTCGTCCATATACCTTCAATGCTAGAGCTAAGGTGCTTAGTCAATAGGATCAAAAATAAGAGTCGTTTTATAAGGCTTTTTAGTTTCGCACCCGGCACGCCTAAATCCTTGCCCCGCAGATACATGGCATATGCGTAACTTATCGCATTACAAGAAAATTTGTGGTCGCGTAATTGCAGATTCAAGAGTATGTCCTGAACAAAATGCTTGAAGTTTGCCTCCTTCGTAAACTTGTCTAGGCCTACTTCGAGAAGCCTGAAAGATTCATCGGCAATTTCCGACTTGTAGACTCGCCTCTCGAAATCACGCCCTTCTAGCAAAGAACTCAAATCAGCGAGCTTCCCACGATTAAACTCCACGACTGACAACACGCGCAAAACATCGATGTATTCTGGAATGTAGGTTTTGTTATCGTCAAACGCTAACCACTTTATTTTGTTCCAATAAGGTGAATTCACAAAAGCTTTGTCATTCTCTTCAATTTGGGAATGGAGATCTGGTCTTTTAGATAGTTGGCAAAAATAATTGATATACTTCCACAAAAGCGAGCCGTAACCGTCAACACCATCTTTCTCATAAATCGATATGCGGCTCATGATGAAATCTGCCTGAGAGAGTGGCACGCCAGTAGAGTTTATTCGTTTAAAAATCTCCTGAACGGTTTCAATGGGCCAAGTCTCGTCGAGTGTGATCCTACCGATCACGGCATTCTTAATCTGTTTTAACTGATCAATGCGGTCGCCGATCTTGTCCGCCTCGTCGCCGGTGAGATCTATCCCATTGCGGATCAAATACTCATTTACAAAATTCCGCCCCGCATCCATCGCATCGGCTATGTCAGCAATCCATTTCTTGTCATGCTCTGTTTTAATGTTGCGCTCTTTAAAAACTACCTTTTCCTCCTCTTTCCCTTCCTCCCTTTCCCCAATCGGATTGAATGAAATGGCTATGCGCTCCTTCTTGTAATCCTTTGTTACAATTTCGGCTTTGATGAGGGCAGTCGACAGAGCAATAAATCTTTGCTGACCGTCAATCAGAAGTGTTCGCCATTTGGAGGTTATGCCGTCTTTTGTCCTCACCTTAGAAGACGTGTATGTGATAATGTATCCAATTGGATAATTATTATAAAGTGAGTCAATCAGATCACATACTTTGGAACTGCCCCATACAAAAGGACGCTGGAGTTCAGGCACTGCCATCCGGCCTTCCTTGGCATCGACCAACAGGGTCTCGACACTAACATTTGTAACGCTGTATTTTGTCATGATAATAAAACAAATCTCCTTAGTATAATTCCAAACTTAATCTATTAATTTCAAATTCACCCTTGCTAAACCATTCAAACTTTTTATCAGAAAATGTTTTAAACTTAGAAATCGTTCACTCGAAATCACTTTTACTGACTAGCGATTATATCATTATAACATAAAAAAATTTTATTTTATAAGAAGAAAAAGAAGAAGAAGAAGAAGAAGAAGAAGAATAAGAAGAAGAAACACACCATTTTATTATTTATCCATCTTTTATTGTTTGAGATATTTGTTAATTAAGGTTGGATTAACTGACTCTAAAAGTATGAAAACACGTTTAAGGAACTTTACCGACGATTGAAAAAATAAAGGCGCAGTTACTACTCAAGATTACGCTATTTTGCAGACGTGATCATAAAAGCATTCTGATGTTTGGTGCTAAAGCAAATTCGAAATTAAATTTTGATTCATTCGTTTGCCATGTCATGTAGCGCCCAGCCTGCGATGGAGGCAAGCGAGCGGGTGGAATAATATTTATATTCTACTGCGTTATCTCCTGCTAACGGCAAGGAATCAGCGGATTCGTTTCTAGTCCCATTTCTCTCCTATTTGGGTATGTCAATTTATAGAGTTCGTCTACAATTTGTAATAAAATTCTTTTACTTTCGAGGACATCATCTTTTGCCGCTCATTCAAAAATTCCAGATAATTTCCTGTATTGCCTTCCATCACAATATTTGGAATAGCGTTGTATCCTAAATTGGTTAGAAGAGCATCAAGATTTTGCATTTCGTTGTTTAAGCACCTTCGAATTTCATAACCTACGCCATATAGATTTCTGGAGAAAGATCGCTTATTTTGTTGTTCACTTTATCGTGCAAATAAACATAGTTAGCCAAATTGTCATACATATATCTTTCCGCGTAGTCGTTTTCAATCAAATAAGCTTTGGGGAAGATATGGTGAACCTGGCCGTTATTATTTCACTGACAAGCGTGGTCGTTAAGAACGACTGATTATCCAAATTCTCCTGTGCTAGACTAAACAAGATCCAGTAGGGACTTTTTATACTCACATTGCCGAATTTACTTGGCAGAATCTCTGTCCAGGACACTTCAGAGATGTCTTGGCGTTCTATGGTAGCCACAAACTCCTCTAAATCCTTCGCTTTGTTAAGCATCTTAAGATCATTCGTCCATTTGTCTTCAAAATCTCTGTCATGGCGCCAAGTCAATAGGCTAAAACAAAGAGGCGTCGTATAAGGCTATTTTGATTCGTGTCCTCCACGAAAAAATCCTTAGAGCGCAGATACATAGCATATGCGTAATTTATCGCATCCTGTGAAATACTCAGGTCAAGGGTGTTTAATTGCAGTTTCCTAAGTATGTCCTGAACAAAATGCATGAAGTTATACTTATTCGTAAACTTATCTACGCCTTTTTCGAGAAGCCTGAATAATCAGCGGCAACTTCTGGAGAGAAGACCTGCTTTCAAAATCACGCCCAGACAGCAAGTCGCAAGATTTGCAAGCTCTCCGCGACAGAACTCAACGCTTGGGCACCACACGCAAAACATCGACGTATGACGGAAAGCACGATTTTTTTAACGTGCCCACCCACATGATTTTGTTCCAATAAGGGGAATCGACAAAGGCTTTGTCGTTCTTTTCAATTTGGGAATGTTTCTTTGGTGCAGTAGATAGTTCGCAGAAATAATCGATATTCTTCAGCAAAAACTTGCCGTGTTCGTCACCTGGTTCTTTCTCATAAATCGTCACGCGGCTCATGATGAAATCTGCTGATGAGAGTTTCACGCTAGTAGCGTCTTTAATATTTGTATTTAAAAGCCACTCCCCCCCCCTTTTTAAAAGTGCCATGCGGTATCTAATGAGGTGCCTTCGCACCCTCAGTATACTTAATATCTTTTAACTCTTCAAGGCGCTCGCAGATGGTGTTCACCATGTATGGGATCTTTAGGTATCTATGTTGTTAAGGCACTGATAGTCCGTTATGAATGTATCCCCCGCATCCATCGTATCGGCTATGTCGATAATCCATTCCTTAGCTCGCTCTGTGCTACTGTCTAGCACCTTGAACTCTTCCGTAATCGGATTGAATGAAATGGCAATGCACTTCTTCTCGTGCTTCTCTGTTAAAATTTCGGCGTTTTTAAGGGCAGTAATCAGAGTGGTAACTCTTTGCTGGCAATCAAAGGTTTGTACGCTCGTTGGAGGTTATGCCGTCTTTTGTCCTACCTCAGAAGATATCAATGTGATGATGCATCCGATTGGATAATTCTTATAAAGCGATTTATACCATTTGGTACTGTACAATACAAGAGGATGCTTAATTTAGGTTAGCGATCCTGCCGACCTTGGCATCGGTCAACAGGTTCCGGATTTTAATATTTTCAATGGTGTACTTTGTCATGGTTATGAGACAAATCTTCTTTTGATTTATTGGCATCTATATCTTCGAAAAGCTTGATTCACAAGCAGAATTAATATCTTGTCGAGCACGCGTCTAAATTCCTATTTTTCAAGACAATTTTGCAGAACTCTTTGGGTTTTGCCTGCCCTAAAGTCGACATCCATAATCGCGTTATTATGATGATTATTTTTGTTTATTTATGAGCTCTTTAGTGTGCTCATAAGCTTTAATAAGATAATTTTTATCTAATCCCACATGATCATATCCCATCTCTATTGTAGTAAAATATGAAGAAGACGGTAATTCGAGATTTCCATTGTTCATAATATAACATAG
This sequence comes from Christensenellaceae bacterium, assembly GCA_031259085.1. Classification (GTDB taxonomy): domain Bacteria; phylum Bacillota; class Clostridia; order Christensenellales; family DTU072; genus JAITLB01. The sequence continues at coordinate 8,404 of JAIRMA010000024.1, read as the reverse complement.
GCCATGGGTCTCTTGATTTCCTAATTTAAATTTTATATAAGCTTTTCTATATAAATGTGGATAACCTTCATATCTATCAAGTGAACGTTCAGTAATATCATCAATCTCCCATATTCCAACTGGCATTTCAGCACCATGCTTTTCTTCAATAGTTGCAAAATACTTAAAAACTAATTGGTAGCCTTCTAAGATCGCAGATCCAATTAAAACTGCGCTCGGACAACGTACTCGCATGTGTTTAACATTCAAATTACTACCATAGGCTATGTAGTATTGTGATTTTTCCATTAATTTTCTCCTAAACAAGCATTAACATAAGGCCAGATTTCTGAAATTAAATCAAAAAAACTAGCCGTTTTATTAACACATATAGTCCTTTTTTGATATTGAAGCCTAACAAAAGTACATTGCATTTTACATCCTTTTGTTATTTGCTAAATAATACACTTGTCCGATTCCAATGTCACTCCTGGCTTTTAAACCACTACCACCTTCGCCTGTAGCATAATATGTGTTAGCTATTTTATCAAACCAACCTATCAAACCACCTGAGCTTAAATAGTAACTTATCCTATTGTTATCCTCTTGTGAATAACCAATTAATGCTCCATGATTGTTTCTAATATCTTTGCGTATCATATTGTAACTCCCTTAATACTAGCAGTTTATGTGTCAGTGTAGCCTGAAAATATATATTAAATTTATGATAGATTCAAATCGTAATAAAAATAATATACTACGATTTGAAATCTAGTGATTATTTTTGTTATTTTATGCGCTCTTTAGTTCGTTCAAAAGCTTTAATAAGATAATTGATGTCTAATTCAAAATCATTATAGCCAGTCTCTATTTTATTATAATACACTTCTGTAGGTAATTCATATAGCCCTGCATTCTTTATATAACATATGCCAGAAAGCTCTTGCTCTCCTAATTTGAATTTGATGTTTTTCTTTCCATATGTTCTAGGATAACCTTCATATCTATCAAGTGAACGTTCGCAAATATCATCAATCTCCCAAATTCCAACTGGCAATATTGCTCCTTTCTTTTCTTCAATTGATGCAACTCTCTTGAAAATTAATTCGTATCCAGTAATGGATGCCGCTCCTACAAACACAGCACTAGGGCATCGCTCAGACATCTGTTTCTTGTTCAGATTGCTACCATATGCTATGTAATACTTTGTTTTATTCATTTATTCATCCTCCATGATTTATGAATTTTAACTTGCTTTTATAATGCAATGATTTTAATTGCTTGTTACTACTTTTAAATCTCAACTCATGAGCCATAATCATTTGCGAGATTAATTATATGATGATTGTTTTGTAGTATGTTACAAAGGACAATAATAATCATTTTTAAGAATTAAATATTTTAAAGACAAATTTACAATAAAATAGATATGAACTTATAATGATTTATTATAACCTTCAATAGCATATACGAGATTTGTTTTTAGAAAATCAAACAAAAAATTAACGATAAATTCAAAGTTTGCTTTTTCTTTGTCTCAATTATCCTCAGTTTAATTATACTAACATATCTTTATAATAAAAGTCTACTACAGTTTAAAAACTTTTTCACTTGTTATTATTTTAAATTAATTAAATTTTTTTATTTACATATTTTTTATAAATACTATTTAATTGTGCTCATATTGAAAAAAAAAATTTTAATTTTTTTTAGCGTGATTCTAGAATATAAATATGTAAGTTTACTTCTCTAATTCTAACCTCTAAACCACATTTATTGATTAGACGATTTTGTTTTTTAAGTATAAAATGAGTTATCATGTCAATTGGATTTTATTGTATATTGAGTGCATTCTATATCTATACATTTAATAATAACTATTTGCTAACATCATTTTTTTTCTGACTCATGACTTCTATTTAAGAATGATTAATTTTGTAAAGTTAATACTTTCATATACTCTTTTAAAGGTTGTTAACCAGTGTTCTATATTTAAGAAGTATAGATAAGCACAGATTTGATTATCATGTATTGTTCTTAAAATCAATTTAATTGTATGTCTAATAATATGACATCACACTATTTTTAAATGTCACAACTTTCAAAAGGCTTATTATTAATGAAATTTTACCTCTGTTTTCTCATATTAAATGCAGTTTCATAAAAGCGTGTCTCAAGTTTAGTGCAGGATTTTTCCAAAACTGCACTTATCTTAAGATAATTAACTTGTTAAATTGAAAATCTTCCTTTTTATGATCCTGCTTGACTAGAGAAATTTTATAAGGTATAATTAACTGTGACAATTAACGCTTTGCATCGATAATGACTAATTAATTCAATTGTAAATATGACTATATTATTTGAGGTAAAATGTCAGAAAAATATTATGATGATAAAAATAAAGAGCTATTTACTAAGTTGAAACATATTAGTACATTATTGCCCTCGTTTTGCTCGGATTTTCTTATTGGTATAGAAATGCGTACATGCGAACTGACAAGACTCAATTATGCTAGAGATATTCTACTATTTTTTACCTACCTAATAGAGAACTGTAATATTTTTCAAAACTGTCAAGTATCAGAGATATCTGCATCAGATCTCGACAAATTAAAAGCTATCGATATTGAAAGATATTTGAGTTACACTTCATTTTATACTCATAATGACAAGATATTGAAAAATAAGGAACGTGGCAAAGCCAGAAAATTAAGTGCTATAAAATCTTTATTTAAATATTTATATAAAAACTCTCTACTATCTAGTGATGTTTCATCAATGATTTCAGCTCCTAGAATTCATGATAAACCAATCGTTAGACTTGAAAACAATGAAGTTAATAAATTACTAGACAATGTAGAATCTAATTCTAAATTTAATTCTAAACGTCAGGATGCATATAATTTAAATACTCAAGAACGTGATCTTGCAATTATATCGTTATTTCTAGGGACTGGACTGCGCGTTAGTGAATTAGTTGGTTTAGATTTAGATGATATAAATTTTCTCGATAACTCTTTAATGGTGACAAGAAAAGGTGGGAATAGAAGTATTCAATATTTTACAACAGAAGTCAAAGAGATACTTGAGGAATATTTACCCACTCGCTCTCATTTGCTTGACAAGGCTGGAAAACACGATGAGAAAGCGTTATTCATTTCTCTGCAAAATTCTAGAATCTCTGTTCGTGCAGTCCAAAACATAGTAAAAAAATTCGCTAAACTCGCTTCCCCCTTAAAAAATATTTCCCCACATAAATTGAGAAGTACCTTTGGAACTACTTTGTATAGAAGTACACAAGATATTTATGCTGTAGCTGAGATATTAGGACATAGGGATGTTAATACTACAAAAAAACACTATGCTGCTATGAGTGAATCAATTAAACGTGAGGCCTCAAAAAAAATTAAACTCCGAAACCACGATAACCCAAATAATGATCCTACAACTTTATATGTCCCTACTGATTAAAATCTATTAAAATCAAATAATCACGGATTTTCATAAGTAGGACTTCCCAAATGAAATTTGTATTTAAAGGCGAAAAATCTAATTTTTTTTTTGATTAATATTTAAAATTACCCTACTATTGTTATTTTTGGAATGATATATTTGGTATCATATGTTTTAAACCATAGTCGAATAAGTGGTTGTATTTGCTGAAATTGGTTGAATACAGCCTTTTTTATATAAATTTACACATTTACAGTCATTTTACTTGACAAAATATGAAAAATATAGTATGCTATTAGTTACATATATCATACCTTATGGAGTTTCTGATAATGAATAATTTGAATAAATCTGTACCAAAAATATACTGGATTATTTTACTGATCCATCAATAGGCCATAAACAATATCAGGCCATTAGGAGTTTTTATTTTGATCAAAAGTCTGCAGATGAAGTAGCTAAAGAAACTGGTTATACTGTTGATACGGTATATACTTTAGCACGTAATTTCAGAGATAAGCTTGCATTACAACCTGACTATAAAACTAATGATCCGTATTTTACAGTAAGAAGGCCGGGGACTATTAAAGGCGAAAGACGAGAGAAAGAGATAGTTGATGATGTTGTAACTTTGAGAAAACAACAATTAAGCACGCTTGATATTAAATGCAAATTAAATCAAGCGGGGAAGAATATATCTTTAACTTCAATTCATAGAATATGTAATGATCAGGGTTTTGCACGACTTCCTAAGCGGACTGAAAAGGAGCGTATTAGTTATCTAGAGAAGTCTAGTGAAATTAATAGGATGCCCGCTGAAAGAAGTCACACAATTGATTTTTCTATGGATGAGAATTTAGGCAATGAAACAGTTGGAGTATTGGTTTTTCTTTCTATTATCAAGGAATATGGGATTGATGATGTTATTAAAAATTCATTGTATCCTGAAACTAAAGACTTGCCTAAACTGAATTCAATTTTAGCTTTCTTAGCATTAAAACTAGTTAAAAATGCTAGATATAGCAATGACTCAATGTGGGCACATAATAGAATATTAGGGATGTTTGCAGGATTAAATGTTTTGCCTAAAAGCACCTGGTTTAGCACATATTCTTCTGCAACAACTAGAGATCAAAACATAACGTTTATTAAGGCAATAAACGCAGTATTTAAGAAGCATGGGTTATTATCAGGTGTTTTTAACATTGATTTCACTGCAATTCCCTATTATGGTAATTCAAAAACGCTAGAAAACAATTGGGCAGGAAAATATGACAAGTGTTTACAATCGTTCCAAGCATCGATTTGTCAAGATAGTGGCAGTGGTCTTTTATGTTATGGTGATGCGACTATAAGGCATGAAAACCAAAATGAAGTTATATTAGATTTTGTAGAAATTTACCAATCTGATGGATTAAAATTAGATTTCATGATTTTTGATAGTAAATTTACAACTATTAAAAATCTCGGAAACATGGACAGACAAGGAGTAAAATTCATAACAATACAGAGGAGATGTAAAACTGTAATTACGAAAATAGACGCAATACCAAAAGATGAATGGAAAACAGTGCGTATTCAGAAAGCTAATGATAGAGATAGAATAGTGAGATATGCTGAGAGTACAACAACACTTCAGTCATATGGAGACGGTGATGTGCGTCAAATTTTCATAGAGACAAAACATGAAAAGCCCGCAATAATAATAACAAATGACAAAGAACGACCTGTCACGGATATCGTAAGGAAATATTCACTTCGCTGGTCTGTTGAGAACAAGATATCGGAGCAAATCAATTTTTTTCACTTGAACAGAAACTGCTCTGAAATAGACATAAAGGTAGATTTTGATCTTACGATGTCCATGCTAGCAAATAATTTATATAGACTTCTTGCATTAAAATTAAAGGGTTATGAAAGGAAAAGACCAGAAGAATTATATGAAAATTTCATAACAGGTAAAGGAGTGGTACAAATTAAAAATGATGAGATAGAGGTAATTATAAACAGAAGAAAGAGATTGCCTGTGTTGCTCACATATATGAAAAATAACAATTTAAAATACGATTGGATAGGCAATAAATCACTTAAATTTATCCCTAACAGCAACTAATCATTTGGATGCAATTTTGACTATGAAAATCTATGATAATTAATTTTAATTACATGCCGCTTCATCAGCTTTTTTGTTTTATTCAAAGTCTATATTTTGAATGGATGTCTATAATATTATCGTGTCAATAATTATAGATTCTGTCATTATTAGTGCTGGAGCATTGTTTGTATTATACTCGTGGAGTTTGTATATAACAAAATCTATAGCGTTAGCATGGCTATTATCAATATTTATTTATGTATTAATAGTCATTATTTTTGTTAAAACTCGAAAAATAATTAAAATTTCTAAACACATAGATTCATATGAAATGCTAAGACGCCTAGTTCTAACTGGTAATAATGAAATAATCAACAAACTATCAAAACGACTTATTAATAAAGTTGAATCGTTGACAAGAGATGGACAATTTCTGTTAATCAAAAACAATGCTAAATCATTTTTAATCATGTCAAACTTCAAATTTGGATCTACTAATGAAGAAGATATAGCTAGGGTTTATAGGAAAGCTAAGGAGAACTATATTACTAAAATTCTAATTTTGTCATTCAGAACAGAAAGGCGAGTTATATCTTTTGCATATAGTTTAAATGTAATATTTGTTTTTCCTCATAAGAATGATATACGAAAATATTTCTTAAGACATAATATAATGCCTGAAGAAATTAAACAGTGTAAGAATAAATTCCATCAATCTATTAATCTTAAAGACATTATAACTAATATGTTGAATCCGAAGTTGACTTATAAATACTTCTTGTCTTTCTTAATACTATATACTATGTCACATTTTACGTTTCTTCGATTATATTATCTAATTCTATCAACAATACCACTCCTTCTATCAATAGTCTCTTTAATACTGAAATTTTATAATCGAAATTCAATTAGATAATACCATCAAAACAAATCTTTTCAATAACTCATCAGTTTTAATAAAACCACGCATTTACTAAAATGTTTTGTCATTTAATATGCCCTGTATTTTAAATGTGACAATAATTAAATCTATAATGTTTTTAGTCTATTGAATTACTTGATAATTTCATTATATAGCACATGCAAATTCAACTAATCAAAATTAGAACATAAAATTTTATATACAAAATTTCACACGCAATCTAATTCATGTGTTTTCATGTAAATCATTGTTAAAAGCATTATTCGAAATAGCCAACAAAAAATATAAATATAAGAAAATCATAATGTAAGCTCATTGGAAAATTGCTTGGATGTAAAAAAACGTGATATGAATAAAACACAAATAGCAACCACATCAAATACTGATTAAAACTTCTGTTGATTTATTGCCAAACTTTAAAAGAAATATGAATTAATTAATGACTTTTTAGAACTCGCCATTTATTTAATGAAGTCACTACTAAATTGTAAGCATTTTCACCAGAGCCGTAAGATAGTTTAATAAAAATCGAAATCAAACACCTTTAATAAAAGCACTTAACTCAAGTTTTTTGAATATTTGTTCTTTTAAAACCTTTTAAACTTGCATAAATTGTTCATTGAAATATGGTGATGGATCCGTGCAATTTTTATGGATTCTAATGTATAATCCTCAAATGTAGATTTCATCAGTTTGTTTAGATTGTCTTGATGCATTCGCTCTGTAGAATATTTTCTAAAACATTTATCAATTTTCAAGTCTTTTTATAATAAAGTCATCTTTATTAGTGAGCGTGTTTAGTTATACTTCAATAAAATATATTCCTTTTCATTCTCTGATAACTCATATAAATCAAAGATCTCATCATCAGTCATAATTGCTTTGCCGCCTTCAGGAGGTCGTATTGGTAATTTAATAAGTGCATATTTTAGACAACGATAAACATCGTCTCCTAGACTTGCCCCAGAAAAAATGTTTTTAAATACATATTTAAAAAGCTTTGATGAAAGAGTATTTGCTATATATTCAAGATGGTCACCTGTCATAATATAACATGTTTGATTTATTAGATAATTATTGTGATCGATGACGAATGAAGCATCTGTGGTAATCTCAGAATAAACAATTTTTGGTTTAAAAAATTCATTCATGTAAGCACAATCTCTTAAGTTGTATGGGGTTTTACCCTTGTCCGATCTTTTTGCAATTTTTTCTAGGTGTTTGTCTAGATGATCCTTTACCACTTCATAGTCATTAATATTAACAGCAGTGATCAGATTATGATGATCATCATAATAACCGTTATGAGTCGCGATTAAATATAGATTTGCAAAATTAATCTCATTCTTAACTATATCTCTGCCTCTTAAAATCGGTTTTAAAATCTCATCTGATTTCGGATCTTTAGCTATGATTTCTTGCCGTGTTTTTTCATCTATAATGAAAGCGTCATTATATCCAGTTTTTATTCCATAATCGATCTTAATATCCCATTTTTCAAGGGGCACTCCGTTTTTGATGATTTTATTCTTAATTGATACTTCAATTGGATTTAAAATTGCCCAATTCTCATTCAGACTAAACGCCATTTTAACTGAATTGAGCTTTATATAATGAGCTATGTTATCAAGACTATCCTCATTATATGTGACCGCTGTTAAATTATTTTGATTCACAGCTTTCTGAAGTGTAATGATATTTGTGTCTACTGTCGCACTACTAAACCTGCCTTCGCCTAAATCTATCAAACTAATAGGATTAGTGTTTTCAACGAAATAATTACGCAAATTTTCGCCGTATTGAGCTCTCATCCACTTGTTACTGGTAATATATGTTAAAAACCCCTGTGGTTTTAAGAGTTTAAATCCACGCTCATAAAACAAACAGTATATATCACCACGTCCTGTATATGTTTTATACTTTGGAGTCTTTTTACTCCCTATTATTTTAATAAT
>JAIRMA010000022.1 GCA_031259085.1 Christensenellaceae bacterium | reverse complement strand
TTATTGACTTTAATTATGTTTTTGAATTGAGCTAATTGGTCAAATTCTATGCTTTTAGAGTTAAAATTAAGTAAAAATGATTAATTTATTGAGCATTGAAAAACAAACTATTGATTAATACAGTTATATATATTATAATATAATATATATTTTCACGCGCGTTAGCTTAGAGTGTAAAAAGAATCAATATTTTGCCTGTCTAATGTTTCATTGACACAGGTATATTTATGGTTTTTTGCTTATTCGTTGAGGTTTAGTTTATGAGCGACAGTTTTTCAAATGCAAGTCGGCCAAAGTTTCAAGTACGTAGTGCTAGATTCATTGGGATCATTGTATGTGTGGTATTGATATTAGCTTCTGCTATAGTGGCGGCTGTTTTAATATCTAGAGCGGCACCGGTTGATGACACGCCAGCTAGAAAGATTGTAGCGATTTTGCCTGAAAACGATGCGAGGATAGGTCTTAATGCAAACCCAGGGGCAGTAAACGTTAAAATTGTTTACGATGACGGATCCAGTGAGCTCAAAACTCTGTCAGACTTATCGGTCACCGGACTCGATACAACAAAGGCTACCACCCTTGAAAATGTTGTATTGAATTTTGGTGGTTTTGTACAAATAGTGACATATACAGTAATGCCGATTGAAAAGGTAATTAAATATTTGGCATTAGAGGGGGGATCAATTGAGGGGGATACTGATCAACATATAACTGCCGGGGGGAATGCTACATCAGTCAAGGCCAATCCGGATGAGGGTTATCGTTTTGTTGAATGGTCAGATGGTGTAAAACAAGCGCAACGCACTGATTTGATGGTATCGCAGGATAAGGAATTAACTGCGTCATTTGCACGCATCAAATATTTAGTAATTTTTTATTATCCAAACGGCACAGCAGGCCGGGAAAAATATATAGAGCATGGGGAACCTGTAATAGACATACCTTCTGAGGCAACAGACAAAGAGATGCAACTCTACGGATACAAGTTTATAGGCTGGAATGTTGCTGATTCTGAAATTAAACGAGTCACCCGTGCTTTACATATCTACCCCCAATACGAGAAGTATGCTGCAGATTTTACCTTAGATGTATCGACCTCTGAGAATGGACTTGCTTTAGGGACGACTCCGGATTTAAAAGAGTATTACACCTTACAAGAGGCAGCATCGGTCACTTTAATACCAAATCCAGATCGGACTTTTATTGGATGGGAGATATTGATATCTGATAAAACGTGGGTGTCTTTAGCAGTACCAGACGAAAGCGGTGAGAAGAGAGCAGCGTACGCCATAGAAACTTCTAATAATCTAATAACTTTTATTTCATCCAAAAACGGAGTTAGAGATGAATATCTCTTGACATTTACTCCCACGTCATCTACTACATCTATTGAGGTTAGGGCAAAACTTGTATATAATACGAGTCAAATCACTTTCAATTCGATGGGGCTCAGTGTTTATCAGCCAATCGATATTAAACTAGGTGAAACCATTGGCTCAGTTTTTTCCGTGCAAGAATCCAATGCCACACTATTTACAGCCGTAGTCCCCCCTGAAGCTGACGGTTATGAATTTAAAGGCTGGTACATGAAAGATGGTGAGTTAAAGGATGGAGTGCCAGTACTTATTACGAACGGAGCGACATTTGAGAGACCCACAGAACTTATCGCATATCACGTAAAGAGCGTTTATACTATTTCTTTTACTAAAGGTTCAAACACTGATATTGCTTTTGCTGAGCGCACTATATCTCTATACTGGCAAGATCTTTTAGGTGGAGCTGGAGATAATGCATTCCCAGATGATATCCCGTCGCTTATTAACTATACATTTGTTGGGTGGTATAGAATTGAGAACGGGCAAGAGACAGATAAATTTGTAGACAAACTAACACGGGTTGACGGCAATATGAGGTTGTATCCAAAATTTCAGGTTAATACTCAAAAGCTAGTGATAGAGACAGAAGGATCTGGCTATATAACTATGAGTATAGACGATGGTAATCCGATTAGTGTTTATGGCAATTACACTCTAGAAGTTAATAGAAAATATACAATCAGATTTGTAGCAGCAGAGGGCTATGTATTATATACGCTTGCTATCGCTGAGGATGAAAATCCTGCTAATGAGACAACATTAAATGCTGAAGAGTATACTGTATTTTTTGGTACCCAAGGTATCATAGTCAAGGATTATCACTTAAGTGCCACATTTACCCGCCAATTACACATTGCTACTATCACTAACGGCACTATTAGCAATAATGGTACGATAGAATACGATGATATTCTAAACGGCAATGAGAATGGTGAGTATCAACATATTATAAAGACTGAACAAAGTTTTCAAATAGAAATGGCTCATGGATCCGGACGTATATTGTGGATCACGGCTAGAGATGGGTATAACATTAAATCGATCATAATAGCGGGTGTAGCAGTATCAAACATACCAAAGACAGGTCAATATTCTGCCGTTATACAAGAAGTCAAATCTAGCATTAGTGTTGAAATATTGTATGAAGCTATCACATTTGTCTCATACATAGTACAAAGTGAGCATGGTTATGTATCAAGGTCAAATCATGGTAGCAATGTGCATAGTTATGGTGATAAACCTGAATTCAGAATTGAAGCAAGCCCTGGTTATTACATTAGCAAAGTAACCATTGATGGCGTAGCAATAAATCCATACTCCACTTCGATTTCATATTTAGTTAGTCATATTGTTGTTCTAGGTAAGGAGTACCTCCCATCTGAGACGACTGTAAATGACGAGCGCACTGAGAAATACAATTTGCAGATAATTGGGAGAAGCACTGATTTTGAAATAAATGTCGAATTTGCACCAATTTATTACAAAATAACGACAGCTACAGAAGGATTAGGTGAAGCTAAAGCTGCGGCTTCACGTGTAGGCTTTGGTGAAAGTGTTCTAATTAATGCCTCGACTCTCAGTAATTTCTATGTTGCAAGTTATCAGATCAATGACGGAATACAAAATTACTTTAGCGATAGTGCCCAAAACACATCACAGAGCATAAAACTTGAGAACATCACAGAGGATAAACTAGTCACGATAATTTTCTCTGGTAAATTGTATTCGATTTCTTTTGTGGGTTCTGGGAATTTGACGACAGTATCTTTCATTGATTCACAAACCTCTAAATCTGTTGAATATAGTCTAAATCATACTGTGCTGGTAGCAGCTGGAACCTCTGCAGAATTTACTTTGAAGTCTACGTCTGGCACGATGATACAAAGTGTAACCGTTGACGGGATATCTGAGAAGATTGGTTATAATGTCCAATCCCATCGAATTGTGTTTACTAATTTGAGAGACGATCATGTTATTGATGTTTTTAATGAGTTATTGACATTTAAAGTTATGTATTTTGTTGAAAACGTTGTTTCAGATACAGACATCATGGACATTCAAGGTGAGAATGACCTTGATACAGCTTCGTATCGAAATGGTTATCATATTGCAGTCAACGCTGGTACGGACCGGGAAGTTAGACTAAATACGATAATTGTAAAAAATGCTGAGACTGGAGAGGATATAACGTCCACTGTCCAAATAAGTATGACCGAATACGGCGCCAATCACAAAAACATCTTTATTGATGGAATACGTTGCAATATTGAGATATTAATCCCTTTAGCAATGACATCTCTCCCATCCACCACAATTTATCCTACAGTGCAATTGGATTATGATGAAAAAATGGGACAAGTCACACATTCTGGGAGCGGCTATGAGCTTAATCCTGATAGTGGTGTTATTACAGCTAATTTAAGCAGTGTAATTGAGTTTCAGGTGACACCTTTTGAAAACATAGTTTTAAAATATGTATTAGTAAACGGGGTATTAAAGTCGGATGTAAAAGAGGGGGCTACGATATTTACCATAATTGGTTTTGAGAGAGACACTGTTATTAGGATAGTATTTGATAACAAACACTTTACTCTAACACTAGATCAAGACGGTCCTGGATCTTTTTCTGCTGACATTACGAAATTCACCAGTGGCAGTAAGATTAACCTTAGCATTATACCAGATGCGGGATATGAGTTATCGCAATTTTCTATTAGGAATGCAAACACTGGCAATGTGTTAATTGGTAGGAATGAGACGGTCAATGCTGTTAATAACGGCACATATATAATAACACTTGAAAATGATGATACGGCATCAGATGTTTATATACAAGTACGATTTTCTCCACTAACATATCAGCTAGTGATAGTAGCGCCAGCTGATAATTCCCCTGACGGAAGTTATGGTGGTTTATCAGACAATCAGATTGTATTCGGTGAAAGTATTCCTACAAGCTTTGGGACAACTTATTCCCTGAATTTAGTTGCTGCTGAAAATTGCTTCATTGAGCGCATTGATTTAATATATAATTATTTAACGCCTGTGTCTACATTCACAACTTCGATTTATCCTGATGAGCTAATATCGCCTACTCTAGATAATTACAGATATACAGGTGGAACTCTGAATTTCACTATAACTGGTGACATGAGGGTTGAAATAATATTTACACCCAACAAGTATACTGCTACAGTGGTTCAGACATCGAATGGAACGGTTGAAATTAGGTCAAGTGACTCGAATACAATTTACGAGAAGAATAACCAAATAACACTCTATTCAAACGAATTATTATATATTAGAATGACATCTGATAATGGTTATCATATTACTGATCTTTACATAAACGGCATTCAAATAGCTCAAGAACTATGGAAACTAGACGCAATTGATGTAAATAATAATAGGATAGTTGAATATAAATATTCGCTAGATGATTCAGCAAACAACTATGCAATATATGCTGAATTTCAAATTAATAAGTATACTATTGAGTATGAGATTATCAATTCGAGTTTAAACTATGTGACAAATGACGTAAATGTATCACAATTTGGCACTATGCGAATAGACGGACTAGTGGCAGAATTAATTGACGAATATGGGAAGCTTGGTATATTTAATGATATTGAGCATGGTGCTGATGTCACGTTTAGATTTAGTCCAGTCATTTCTAAGGGTTATCATGTTGAACGGTTTATTATATACTGGATTGATCCTGATGATGAAACATCTTCACAAGAGAAAGAGAATACTTTTTCAGTAGAAGCAAGAAACGGTTTTTATACAAGAAACAACTTAAATGCTAACCTTAGAATAGTGCTTGAATTTAAACGCACGTTAGTGGATTTTTCTGCATCGCATGCTCCTGATCAGGGGTCTAGCGTGTTTGTCTCGAACGGATCTATCACAGTTAATTTCACCAACCCCTTTACTGGATTAGCGAATATTGAGTTACAAGGCGGACAGGTTGAATATGGTACGACATACAACATTTTGATCAATCCAGGTGATGGGTATTACTTATCGTCATTTCTAGTTAATAATGTTGAGATGATAAATTCTGTATATTCTAATCACTATTTTGGCGAAGTAAGACAAAATGTAATTATTAGTGCAATATATAAAATTAAGACATATGAGTTATCTTTTATCTCAAATGCAGGTGGGTACATTGAAGTCTTTTCAACTGACGAGAGTATAAAGGCCATAGATGATTCATCTTTAGTCTGGAGTAATAATCCGAATGCGACTATTGAGAATAGTGAATATTACACGAATTCCGGATATATAACAGTGTATCAAAATTATATCCTTGTCACCCATAATACAGAGTTGAGAATAGTCTCAACGCCTAATGTAAACTTAGGTTATCAAGTATCAGAGACTACAGTAAATGGTGTTCAAAAGACCATAAACACAACTCCAGGGGCACCATTTATATTTGTCCAAAGGATAGAATTAGATAATACACTTGAAATGCAAATACAATCGAGGTTTGCATTAAAAAGACTCACTGTTACTTTGTCCGCTAGTGATTTAATATTAGCTACTGAAGGGTTTAATGCGATGTCACCTAGTGTGGTCGATTATGGTGGGTCATCTAGTACTCCTGCTTCTGCAAAACTGCGTCAAGGGTATGATATAGACACAATTATAGTTATACGAAACAACGCTCAAGAAAAACCTATTACAGATACACAAATAAAGGAGATGAATAGTACACGCAATATTACATTTACACTTCAAAATATATTTGACGATCTTATAATCCAAATATCTTTTAATAGGATCTCGTATGATATAGAATTTAGTGGAGATTATAATAAACAGTACGATATTGGGCATGGAACAACGTCATATGCAAATGCTATAGCAGGTGTTTTAGTTGCTAATAGTAAAGCACACTTTTCCTCTAAATTAAATGAAACACATCCATTATACACAGCCGTGGTGCCTGCTGAAGTCGATACTTTTAATGATATTATATCAGGCGCTGCTCGTTATAATGACAGTATTTTAATATTTATTATGCCGGTCGACGGTTATCATGTTTTATCAATATCAATCAAGGTAGGTCAAGACACCATAACGGATAATATAGATAGTTTTGAGTATTCAACAATAGAAGGATACTATACTTATCTAATTTCAATGATCTCAGATAAGCTTACCATTGAAGTAAAATATGAAATTAATAGTTATTCTGTTAAATATACCACTCCGCCAAACGGTAGTCTAACAAGCGAAATGCTAACTACTATTAAACATCATTCTCTCTTAGAGATTATATATACAGCGGCAGAGGGTTATCATTTAGCCTCGCTTAGAGTTAATGGTTATCAAGTAAACACAACATATGAAATTAAAGAAGTAGCGGGTAGTGTATTGTACATATATAAAACAGAGAATTATTATGTGACAGATTCAACATTGAATGAGTTAAGAATTGAGGCTACTTTTGAATTAAATATTTTTGGTGTTGTGATATATGTTAATGGTGTTGACGCATCTTCTACTAATGCTGATAAAACTTTAATACCTGTTTTGAATAATACGACAGGAAAATTATCTTATGGATCTCTTGCCTCGATCGCCCAAAATCGGGCAGAGGGATATAGTATAACTAACATAGTACTGAGTAATGCATATTCAAACCCATCCTGGACGTCAGATGAGTCAAGCTATGCTATTTATTATAAATCGGGGAATTTTGAGTTTTTAGTAAAATCCATTGCAATCTATTTAGATTACCATGATCCTCAGGCTAATGTGTTGTATATAGCATACACAACTGAACTTGACACGCATACAGCTTCTATTAGCACACATCTATATGAAACGGGAAAAAACAGCACAGAAATTCCCAAGTTCAACGATAATGGTATAGAAAAAGATATCTTTGCTCTAGAGACGTCATACAGTACGGAGGCTACTAACCAAAAGTTTAGTTATTTCACGCGAGCTACGTATGCTTTAACCCTTAATGAGGATGTTAATTATTATTTTGCTGGATTCCAGGAGAAAAAGAATGGTTTATGGTCATACTGCGTCGATGGATTAGATGGTGTGCAACTAACCCAAGGCGGATATATTTTGCAATATCAAACTACTCAAGCTAGAGAGTTTAGAGCAGTTATATATAGGATATACACAGTTACTGTCAAAGTTTACCCTGATTACAAATATACTGGAGGATCTTATTCAGTATCATCATCTACTACGACATACAGACTATATACCACAATATCAGCAATGGCTAATTTCACGCAAGAGAACAGGCCAAACCTTGCAAATAACGGGCTAACCTATTCGTTAGTTGATGAGGATCTTGATAGCAAGAATGGAATTGGCACGTATAAAGTATATAGTGGTGCTTTATTAACTGTGCAAGTGACTGATACATTAGGTAGTACTGGTAATAATGAGACAAAAGGATACACTTATTATTATGTAACCAAAGACATTGCAGATCAACCTATTGAACAAACCCTTACGGGCAAATTGACTGTCAATTCAGGCGGTGATGCTGTAACTGGCGATAAACTGATACATGTTTATGCGGAGAATAATGTTAAACTCAGTGTGGGTATTTTAACTGAAGGCTCTACTAGTGGGTTAGAAGGTGGTAGCGTTAGTTATTTCACGTCGTATGGTGGGATACTCAGTTTGGATAATACCTCATCTCTTTCTGTCTCTCCTAATTCTACAGTTAGAATTGATATTGTCCCAAACGCGAATTTCAGATTTGATAGTATTTCATATAAAGAGGCATTATCTATACCTGGGGAGAATGACACAAAACGATTTAGTGACGTATGGATTACCATTGCAGACACACTGACCCAAAAGGAAGGCTATGAGCATCGTATTTTCAAGGTTGAAATTGTATATACGGGGGACAAGATCACAAAGGTATCTGTTTATATACATGTTCTGGAAAATATGATATTCAATATTAAATTCTGGAAACAAATTAATGTTACAAGTTCAGTGAGCGTATTCTCTAATAGTGAGACACTAGGCGACCAATCAAGAGATAATAGTTTCAAAAATTCACTAAATTCTGCTCTAAGTGTTAAAAATGGAGTTTATGATTATAATGAAAATGTAGACGTAACATTAGATTCCGAACAAGTAGCAAACACTGAATGGTTTGCACAATATAGATTCATTGGATTTTATATAAACGGAATAAACACTTATGAACGATTAGGTCAAGGATTTCCAACAGAATCTGAATATCAGAAAACTATTAAACTGGATTCATCAATACCAATATCAGGAGGGAGTGCAGGGGCTGGTTATTCTGTGGCTATAGTTGCAATGTTCATTCCTGTGTTAAATATATACATCGAAAACGCCCCGGAATCAACCCTGAATGAAGCAGAATCCGGATTTGATTTTGGAAATATCACTGTAGAAACATATGAGTATTCAAATGATCGGCCACTATACTTTATGAGTACAACCAGTATTAAATCAAAATCACTCAACAACGACTCATACACAAAGATTTTACGTGCATTGACTAGAATAAATGGATTAAGTGGTTCTGATATAAAGTCCGCAACTGGTGAATACAATGTGTTTAATAACAATTACATAACACTATCCTGGATAGATGCGCCGATGGCCTATTCTGACAGTGCACTCTATTCTGACATGTATTTATTCCTCGAATGGCAAGTATATAATGCTACCACACAACAATGGGATTCTATAAAGTACGAGGATCCAACGAATGCTAATAATAGAGTTAATTCAAACACATTCACATTCCCTGTAAGCGTTTTACTTCAATACTCTTATTTGGGTGGAGATGACGATTCTATAGAAAAAAGTCAAGTTAGTGCTGACATATACGGGAATGGTGTATTGCAAGAAGTTCCAGCGATACGAATCCGTCCATATTATAGAAGGAAAGAGACCGTAACGATTACCCCGGTGGTTTATTATGATAATAAAATAACCCCAAATCCTGAACGGTCATCAGATGTGTCTGCTTATGTTGTCGGGATAGGTCAACCAACTGCGCAATACACATACGGTGAAATTATTACATTAAATACAGGACTAAACACACAATCAACGTATGGTTTCTTAGGATGGTATCTTGAAGGTTCTGACGAAAAAATTACGAATACCATGACTCTAGCACAATTTACCGCATCTGATGATAATTATGCCATAATTACTGGCAGTAATTTATTAGCGGTTAGAATGAATGATACACGAGTTTTTGCGCCTAGGTATATAAAAGAATGGACTATTACAATAAAAACGGTCAATGTGTCTGCAGATATTGGGAATAATTATGTCCAAAACAGTACTCCGTTAATATCACAAATTAATGATAGCAATGCAACAGTAGGCACAAGTCTTAGATCTATTCAAATTAAAATGGAGGCTGGGGAAATTGCTAAATTCGTATTAGTTGATTCAACTTCTATTAATGGTAATTATGACAAAAATTATGATAAATACTTAGCATCATACCTCATATCAGGTCTTACAGAGTCTATAATCAATATTTTCTCAAACGAATTAAATGCCACTGCTTCTGCTTGCCTAATTGATTCAAATGGTAGTATGCCAAGTTCTCCGCAAGGAGATCAAAACGGACTATTTTATTCATCGCAGAATGGAGGTCCATATTTTAAAATTGTAGCTGATAGTGCAAAAACGATTGAAATTCGTTTCAAAATATACGGTGAGATAGAGATCCAAAATATTTACGCAGGATCAACATTAATTATCCCAGAGTCACTAGCTACAGCCCTTTCTATATCAAGTGGATTTGTTGATACGTATGTGGTTGATAATGTGGATGAAAGAGACAAGAACAATCAAATTAGTGTCATTAAATTGACAAATATTCCTATTGAGCCAAATGAACCATATAACGAGAATCTTGATACAGAATATGGTACGGTGTCAGGCTTTGCAAACAGCATATCTACACCTAATGGGACATCCGTCGAGGTATATTTTAGAGTATTAAATAATACATTCATAAATTTGAGCGGGAATTCATTGAACGGTACCACTTATGGTAAGTTACAGACCTTTGCTTTCTATTCAGGAAATGGCAAAAACGGAGCCTCAGGGCATAACGAGCCGTTTGCTAAAGCATTCACAAATGAAGCCGGCGATGGTTCTCAGAACAAACCATTCCTAATATCGACAAAAGAGCATATGGAATTTGTAAACACAATTTACACTTCATCATCAGATGAGAAGGCATATTATTCTGTAGCTGGAATTTACTTTAAAATGATTAATTCTATAAACTTGTATGGTGCATTAAAAACTGGAATTGCATCAGAAGGGAATGGTTTTGACGGCAATTTTGATGGTGGGGGCTTTTCACTCAATAACTGGTCTATAGCAGATTCAAGTAGAGACAATGTTGGAATATTCTCAAAGTTGGCTCCTGGAGCTGTACTCAAGAACATATTTGTGGGAGGTGCTTCGATTATTTATGGAAAGAATAATGTTGGTTATTTGGTTGGCTTAGCTGAGGGTGCTACTATTACTAATATCGGGACAGCAGCATCTAGTAACACTTTGAAATATATATTTGCTCGTGAAAATGCTGGCGGGCTTATAGGTGCTGCGTATGATACGATAATTACTGGCACTGATCTCTCTGGGCCTAGTACTGAGTCTGGTGATTTTGGAACGATCAGATCATTCCTTATAGATGGCATCCTAAATGTGGGTGGAGTTGTGGGCTTGATTGCATCAGGGAGTAGTTTGAGTGCAGTGACGATGACTAGTCCATCTATTGCATTAAAATATGAGTATTCAAACAATAATTCTGGCCGGGCTGGTGGTGGCGCAGTTGGTGCGACGATGACTAGTGATTATGGTGATACAATCAATGCATTATTTAATATTAAGGTAAATACACCTGATTTTGAAGATTCAGAAGATGCTGTTTACGTTGGTGGTATTGTTGGTTTAAATGAGGGCCGTAAATTAACGAATTTAACAGTAGCTGGTTTAATTAATTTGAAATCCAGATTTTCAAGCAGTGGAGACCAAGATTTTGGTGGCACATCTGTACTTGAACAAACTATAATTGGCAATAATTCTGGTGTCCCTGGTTTTGGTGGCGGTGGTATTATTGGATATAATAAATCATATTATGTAAATGGTCAATTACGCTTCAGAGGTGTTGTTGATGGTGCATACTATGCTGAAAATGAAGCAACAACACATAAACTTCAAGGTTCTGTCATGGGGGGAATTGCTGGAATAAATGGTAGAGGCAGTATTATACAAAATACTGAGACTAACGATGCGGCGTTCATATCCGAGCGATCCATAGGGGTTGGCGGGATTTTTGGTGTCACTGTGGGCTATAATGCAGGGCAAATTACAAACACTAGCTCAAAAAATACAAATCGCTCATTTAATGGTGGGTGTGATCCATATAACCAACCTTCTGCCATATATACTTATCTCGTTCTTTCTACTAATTCAGTCTTTATAGCAGCTGATGCGGATACCAGTACACTTAGCTCTGTTGGAGAATATAAGGGCGGACCTGATTCCACCACTATTTATGTGGGAGGAATTGCTGGATATAATTCATTAGTTGGGACAATAGATAAATCTTATTTCAATGGGAAATTGATGACTAATAGACTTTACTCTAGAGAAGTGGTAAACAGAACATACTTAGGTGGGATCGTTGGTGGCGTTGAAAGTGCATATCAATCAATCACCAATTGCACAGTACAGAGTAACCTTACTACATATGCAATGATTTGGGTAGATACAGATAACAGCACAAGCTCTATTACAGGTGCAGGCGCATTCGCTGGTTTTGTGCCTGATTTTGGCGTTTTCAATGCAAATACTAATGTAGATACTTATGTAGGAACTATGTTCTTTGGGAATGGCTCAGAATATTCAAACTGGGGATATACAATATTAATAAATACTCCGTCAGGTAATGGAAGCGTCAAAAATAGAGGCTCTGTTATAGTTATTCATAATAAGATAGCTACTAATGGTGCTAACACACCGGGCAAACAACCTATCGGCACTGCTGTCACGGGGCAAAACCCGCCGAATAGTGCTATAAACAGCCAATCCTTTCAAACTATGTTCAGTGGCACTTATTATAATTACGATGGACATTACAGAAATATTTCGTTAACTCTAGAACTAAATGAAGGATAAATTTGGATTTATTCTATTTTAAATATCAATTGAGAATTTAGTGGTAGCTAAAATCTCATTTGAAGGTTTGCAAATAGACGGTTTGATATATATAAACAAATAACAATTTATAATAATGATCGAGACAATTCACTATTTTTTGAATTTTACATTTTAAATTTAGTAATTGTCTCTTTTTAATATAACAATAACACCTTTAATATTTTATCAATATGTTAAAATTAACCAATAGAAATTAAGAATTGAATCAATCAAAATGCTTGATAGCATGAACATTTAAATAATTATTTATGGTATGTAAAAATGATATTAAATTACAGCTCCTATATAAACATACTGTTTAGTAAATAATGTCAATAAATAGTTTAGTTATATTAATTAAAATGTTTGACAATAATAAGAATAGATGATAATATATATTAATTAAAATTGAGAGGTATTATATGGAAATTGGCGGCAGACTAAAAGCCTTAAGATTGACAATAGGTTTAACTCAAGAAGAGTTAGCTAGCAGGGCTGAGCTCACGAAGGGTTATATTAGTCAACTTGAGAACAATATTTGCAGTCCGTCCATAGCAACTCTCAGTGATATATTAAGCATACTGGGCACTGATCTAGCCAAATTCTTTTCTGTGATTGAGAGAGAGAAAGTTGTTTTTAACAAGACAGATTTCTTTGAATCTGAAAATGGTGATGGATTTAACACGTGGCTTATTCCAAACTCACAAAAGAATGAAATGGAGCCAATAATGTTAACATTGCCGGCAAACGGATCGTCTAAGACGCGATATCCTTTTGAGGGCGAAGAATTTGGATATGTAATAGAAGGTAAAATTGCAATAGTGACATTACAAAACACATTTACTGCAAAACACGGCGAGGCTTTTTATATAAAGGGCAACCAGGAGCATAAAATTGTGAATCCAGGGCTTAGCAAAGCCCGATTATTATGGATTACGACGCCTAGTAATTTTTAGAATAAGGAGCAAAATGGCAACAGACAAGATAATAGAGTTAAAGAATATATGCAAGAGCTATGATGAAAAGCCAGTAGTCAAAAATGTTAGTCTTGCTATAAAAAAAGGTGAGTTTGTAACTCTTTTAGGTCCATCAGGTTGTGGGAAAACCACTACGCTTAGAATGATAGCAGGGTTTGAAAAGCCTACTTCAGGCAGTGTTTTTATATCAGGCAAGGATATGACAACGAGCCCGCCGTATGCAAGGAACGTAAACACAGTTTTTCAAAATTATGCGTTGTTTCCACATCTTAACGTATATAATAACATCGCATTCGGTTTGAAGTTTAAGACTGTTAGTGATGGGACATTTTTTACAGATAAAAACGGAGTCAAATATCAAAATCTAAGAAAACTAACTAAGTCTGAAATTTCGGAAAAAGTTAAAATTGCTTTAAAAATGGTTGATCTAGAGGAATATGAGAAAAGAAATGTGTCAAGCTTATCCGGTGGACAAAAACAACGGGTGGCAATTGCGAGGTCGTTAGTAAACGAACCTGATGTCTTACTATTAGATGAGCCGCTCGGCGCACTTGATTTAAAAATGCGCAAAGACATGCAATTAGAATTAATGAATATGCACAAGACACTTGGCATTACCTTCGTATATGTCACTCACGATCAAGAAGAGGCCTTAACCATGAGTGACACTATAGTTGTCATGAAGGATGGCGTTATACAACAAATCGGATCTCCTCAAAAGGTTTATGACGAGCCAGCTAATGCTTTTGTTGCTGATTTCATAGGCGAGTCAAATATTTTCAGTGGTATCATGATATCAGATTTCAAGGTAGAGTTTTGTGATCATATATTTGAATGTGTTGATAAAGGATTCAAGCATAGAGAACCTATTGATGTAATCATACGTCCTGAAGATGTGAGGATATGTAAAGGCGATGTCGGGATGCTAACTGCTATTGTTAATTCCTGTGTTTTCAAAGGCGATCATTTCCAAATAACAGTTATTATTACTGGTGGTGAGGAGTATGAAATGCTTATACACGATAACATAGAATGTAAAGCGGGGGAGACAGTCGGTTTGAACATTTTGCCATATGACCTACATATCATGCACAAGGCAAGAATTATAAACGAGATAAAAACGGAGATGTGGGATGAAAACATCGTTGAAATCTCTGGGGGTAAGTTTCCATGCAATTGTGATTTTCCAAGTGGGACTAAAGTAATTGTCAGTATTGATTTTGATGACGTCATTATTCACGATGATGAGAATAACGGAATAATTGGTGGTGAAGTTGTTAATTCAATATATAAAGGCAATTATTATCAGTGCTTTATACGAACAGACGATTATTATGATTTCTTTGTTGACACAGAGGATGATTGGTTAAAAGGCGACAGGGTTGGGATTTCAGTTAACCCTGACAAGATAATGATTAGAAAGTTAGATGAGGATATTGATGGGAACACAAATTAAGAACATCGGAATTAAAATCTCAAACAAAATCAAGAATTTTAGAATTACTAGAAGTGTGTTTGCCTATCCTTATGTCCTATTTTTGATGCTGTTTGTAATAATGCCGTTAATTATTCTATTGATCAATGCCTTCATGGTTAATGATGAATTATCATTAAAGAATTTCTCTGATTTTATGACCGATGGATCTAATGTACAAACACTAACATTTTCTCTCTTGATTGGATTAATAACTACTGCACTTTGTATATTAATAGGATATCCTATAGCCTATATTTTATCTAAATGGTCATCTGGGCGAGTAATCGTACTTTTGTTTATTTTGCCAATGTGGGTTAATTTTCTTATAAGGACACTATCAACAAGGTTCATGTTTGACGCGATAGGCATAAAACTAGGCGTTGAGACTTTGATTTTTGGGCTTGTGTATAATTATATTCCATTTATGATTTTACCACTCCACACTACGCTTTCAAATATCGATAAGTCCTACACGGAGGCCGCAAGTGATCTAGGTGCTAATCATTTAAGTACATTTTTTAAAGTAACATTTCCATTGTCAATACCCGGGATCTTGAGCGGAGTGACAATGGTGTTTATACCAACAATTTCAACATTCGCAATAAGTCAATTTTTGGGAGGAACCTCCTCATATTTGTTTGGTGATTCAATCGAGCGCAAATTCATGCATCAGCTTTATGGAGTAGGTAGTGTAATGTCCATTATTATGTTAGCATTTGTTTTAATTGCTAACTATTTCATGAGGAAATCAAATAAAGGGGAGGCATCACGCAATTTATGGTAAGTACTACATTAAAGAGGATATTAGAAAGAGGGTTTATAATAATAGCCTTAATATTGTTATATACTCCAATAATTTTAATGATTATATTCTCATTCTTCAATACGTCATCATTCACCTTTAAAAACGGATTCTCATTTGATGCATACGATTCATTATTCAATTCAAGCAATTCAGCAAAAATAGGTGAAGCATTTCAAAACACAATAGTTATAGCATCTGTCTCATCAGTAATATCTACAATTATTGGTGCAGTGGCTGCTATAGGAATATTTTCCATGTCGAGACGTTCAAGGAACATTATAGAGAATATTAATCAATTGCCAGTTATAAACTCAGAAATAGTAATTGCAGTCTCACTAATGCTATTTTTTACTTCGTTTAAGTTTCCAGCAGGATATACCAGACTGTTAATTGGGCATATCTCATTCTGCACTCCGTACGTGATCTTATCCGTTATGCCAAGATTAATGCAAATGGATTCTAATATATATGAGGCGGCCCTCGATTTAGGCGCGTCCCCACTCAGGGCAATAGTAAGCGTTATAATCCCAATAATCCTGCCTGGCATATTGTCAGGTTTTGCGATGGCATTTACTATATCAGTAGATGATTTCATAATAACGCAGTTTAATAAAGGTACAACTACGGGAATTGATACATTGAGTACATACATATATTCATCTATGCACACTGGGGGTGGGTTGAAACCATATTGGTTTGCTGCATTCTCACTTATTATTGTGGTAGTGGTAGGAGTATTGTTATTATTAAATCTTAGAAAATATAAATCAAAGGCGCATCTAAAGGCGTCGAAATGAATTATATATAAATCTTATAAGGAGAATTTTAATGAAAAGAATTTTAGCTTCTGTATTTCTAATTGCTTTGACATTTGGATTGTTGATGGGAATAAATATACCATTGACGGCATCTGCTGCAGATAAACCTGTTCTCACTATATATAACTGGGCGGATTATATAGATCTAGAAGTTATAGATGAATTTGAAGAAGCAAACAACGTTGATGTAGTATATTCTACATTTGACACTAATGAACAAATGCTAGGCACAATTAATATTGATACATCCTCAGCGATTGATCTCATATGTCCATCAGACTATGCAATAGAGCGCATGCTTGCAAATGATATGATATTTGAGATTGATATTAGTCAAATCACAAATTATACAAATGTTAACAGTAGTATAATGGACAAAATAGACGAAGAATTTGGTGATCTTGCGTCCAATAAAAAAATGAGTGACTATTTTGTCCCATATTTTTATGGAACAGTCGGAATACTCTATAATACTAAATATGTTGAAAAATCAGTAGCTGAAGAAGCAGGATACGGTTTACTATGGAACACACCCAATATAAGTGCGCTCAATGGAAAAATACTAATGAAGGATTCTGTTAGAGAAGCATATCTTGCGGGTTTGTTGTATTTAAAAGAAACTAACAGATTGCCAGAGAAATATGAAGCAATGTTGATATCTGAATTGATAAACACAATTAATGATGAACTCTTAGGATTAGTAGAAACAGAATTTAAGGAACAAAAGAAGATATTATCCGAATATGAGGTTGACACTGGTAAAAACTATATGGTAGAGGAATCATCTTATGTGGAACTTGCTTGGTCTGGTGATGCGCTTTTTGCAATGGAGGAAAATGAAGATTTAGATTTTTTTGTACCTAGTGTGGGCGGCAATATCTGGTTTGATGGTTGGGTAATTCCTAAAACTTCAAATAACAAAGATTTGGCAATGAAGTTTATAGATTTCTTGTTACGCCCAGACATAGCAATGAGAAACTCTATGGAAGTTGGATATACTAGTGCAGTGAAAGAAGAGTCAATAAGAGCAAGCGCGGATGCTATTGCTATAATAGAAGACGGTGGTTTTGATTTAGATGAGTTTTTCGATGATGAAACACGTTATCCTGATTTAGAAAACACATCATTAGTTTTGATGCGCGATTTTGATGAAACAAAACTTGTTACAATGTGGGAGCGCGTAAAGGCCCCTGACTCTGTCACATCACAAAATCTAATAATATATTATATTCTAATACCAATAGGTGCTGTTATCTTAATTGGACTAGTTGTGTTCTTGATATTGAAAAATAAAAAGCAACGGAAAGTTGTGGAGTCAGAATAAAGATAAAGATAAAGAGAATAAAGTCCGCATGAATGCGGGCTTTTTTTTTTAAAAAAAACCAACAAATAAGGCGCTACAACAACCTATATTTTTTTAGGTTTTGAGACAAAACAGCTCTTCTGATGCAATAGTCCGTCAGATTGACGGGGCACGAATATTTACAAATCTTTACATAAAACAAACATGTTCTTACTGTATTTAAACCTTTTTTGATATATAATAAAACAAAAAAGGAGAATTCCTAAATGAAGAAACTTTTAAGTATCATTGCTATGTGTTTATGCCTTTGTTTATTTATAACAGTTTTTGCTGGTTGTAATAATCAAGAGGAGAAGGACATACTAGTAATTTCTAGAGAAGCAGGATCAGGCACACGTGATGCTTTTGATGGATTGATCAAGAACAGTGCAGGTGATTCATTAGCTAAAAAATCAGATGGGAGTGCATATGAATCAAGTGTATTTGTGTCTAGCATATTAATGCAAAGCGGGACATCGCAGGTTATAACCAAAGTTGCAAGTGTAGCTAATGCAATTGGTTATATATCATTGGGTTCTGTAGATGACACGATAAAAGCAATATCTGTTAATGGAGTAGCACCATCATCTGCTACTGTTTTAGATGGGACTTATGCACTCAAAAGACCATTTGTAATAATGACCAAAAAGGATAATACTTTGACTGATGCCACTAGTGATTTCTTAACATATTTGAAATCAAAAGAAGCTCAAAGCTTGGTAGACTCTAATAAGTATGTTAAACAAGAGAATTCATCACAAACAAATTATGTGGCTCCATCTGATGCACTAACCGGCACTGTTATTTTAAAGGGATCTACATCCGTTGAACCGTTAATGCAGAAGTTAATTGCAGATTATCAAGCTAAAGGTGGTTCAAAAGTTAGTGGGATTACATTTGATTTAGATGCACAGGGGAGTAGTGCAGGCATATCTGCAACTAAGGGTGATACAGCGGGAAATGTAATAGGCATGAGTAGCTCAAGCCTTAAAGAGGCAGACAGTAGCGCTCTCACACATTTTGATATTGCGTTAGATGCTGTAGCTATTATTGTGAATAAAGACAACAATATATCAAATCTAACAATTGCACAAATATTTGATATATACACAGGAGCTATTACTAAATTTTCAAAAATAGGATAATTCAAAGTTGATAAAAACACAAAAGACTCAAAGACTCAAAGAGAGTATTTTTAAATCAATTTTTGCAATGACCGCGGTGTTTACTATAATCGCGGTTATTGCAATAATAATATTTCTTTTATTCAATTCAATTCCTGCATTTCAGAAAATAGGATTTTTCAACTTTATATTTGGTAAAGAATGGAACAGCTCGAGCACAGACACTTATGATGCTCCTGTTAGTGGGATGTATGGAATTCTTACTATGATAGTGGGCAGTTTATTTGCGACATCTGGTGCTATTTTAGTAGGAGGAACGTTAGGGTTCTTTACCGCTGTATATATAGTGGAATTTTGCCCTAAAAGGTTAAAGCAGATTTTATCAAATTCAATCAATCTGTTAGCAGGAATACCATCAGTAGTTTATGGTTTTTTTGGGATGCGTGTATTACTACCATTATTAGGCAATTTCAGTGCGAATGGTGACGGATCTGGAATTCTGTCTGTTAGTATAATATTAGGGATTATGATAATGCCAACGGTCACAGCTCTTAGTAAGGCCTCTATTGAGGCAGTTGATCGTACCTTTTATGAGGGATCAATTGCGTTAGGAGCAAGCCGTGAGAGATCTATATTTAAAGTAATTGTTCCAGCGTCAAAGAATGGCATTCTTGCCTCGATTATACTAGGAGTAGGGCGAGCTATAGGTGAAACTATGGCAGTTGTAATGATAGCGGGCAATAATCCAGTGTTTCTGACAGGCTTGTTTTCAAGTTTTAGAACTGCTACAGCTAATATTGTTATGGAAATGAGTTATGGAGGTGAGTTGCAAACTGGTGCATTAATAGCAACAGGTGTAATTTTGACGTTTTTTATATTGGTTATAAACATTTGCTTTAATATTGTAAGAAGGCCTAACAATAGAAATCGGTCGCGTACTAAACTTTCTGATATTATATTTAAATTCAATATAAATAATGACAAAACGAACAAAAATGTAAATGCAGAGATAAATAAACATCAATTCCTAATCAGATCAAAACACTTTGACGTAGTTGCAGTCAGTTTGAAATATCTTTCTTTACTCTCGGCGATCATTGGGATATTAGCATTATTAACAACTATTATTTTCATATTTGTTAATGGATTGCCATACATTACTAGTGATTTATTGTTTGGTGAATTTACTTATGGAGGAAACCCGTCAATAGCATCATCAATAATATCAACATTAATGTTGGTAGTTATAACCTCTATATTTGCTTTTCCCATAGGGATCATGGCTGCTATCTTTCTAGCTGAATATTCAAGAAAAGACTCTAAGCTTGTCAAGCTTATAAGGTTAATGTCTGAGACGTTAAGTGGCATACCCAGCATAGTTTATGGTTTATTCGGGATGCTATTTTTTACACAATTAATGAAGCTTGGTACATCCATATTAGCTGGTGGCTTGACACTAACATTGATGATAATACCAACTACCATACGCGGAACAGAAGAAGCATTATTAATGGTTAACGAGTCTTTAAGAGAAGCTAGCTATGCACTAGGAGCAGGGAAACTCAGGACAATTAGAAAAGTGGTATTGCCAGGTGCATTGCCAGGAATCTTAGCGTCAGTTATATTAGGTATTAGTCGAATAATATCAGAATCAGCGCCTGTTTTGTTTACAATGGGTGCAAGCATAAAACCAATGCCTAAAAATTTTAGTAGTAGTGGAGCATCATTAGCCGTAGCGCTGTATGCTTTGGGTAGAGAGTGGATGCATATAAATGAATCCTATGCAACGGCCTGTATTTTAATCATACTAGTATTAATATTGAATACTTTATCACAATTAATTGCGAAGGTTTTGGGTAAAAGATTAAAGGGCACATAAATTAAAAAGGAGAAAAATGGAGAGCAATATTTGCATTAGAACCAAAAATCTAAATCTGTTTTACGATGCATTTCATGCACTAAAGGATGTGAATTTAGAAGTGCCCCAAAAGGAGATTACGGCGTTCATAGGCCCTTCTGGTTGTGGCAAAACTACTTTGCTCAAGTGTTTTAACAGGATGAACGACCTAATAAAGGATTGTAGAAAGACAGGTATTATAGAAATAAATGGTACAAACATAAACTCAGATATTGATGTTAATGCATTAAGACGTGATGTTGGAATGGTTTTTCAAAAGCCCAATGTATTTCCAATGAGTGTGCAAGACAACATCACATATGGGCCGATGACGCATGGCATTAAGAAAAAGAGTATTTTAGACAATATAGTATTTGATTCCTTGCAACGTGCTGGATTATGGAATGAAGTTAAGGATAGATTAAATAAGTCAGCACTAAGCTTGTCTGGAGGTCAACAACAAAGATTATGTATAGCAAGAGCATTAGCTGTGTCGCCATTGATACTATTAATGGATGAGCCAACGAGTGCATTAGATCCCATATCAACTGGGAAAATAGAGGATTTATGTGAAGAATTAAAGATGGAGTATACAATTGTGATAGTAACTCATAATATGAGTCAAGCAGTTAGAATATCTGACAACACAGCATTCTTCCTCTTAGGTGAAATGTTAGAATTTGGGAAAAGCGATGATGTGTTTGCAAATCCTAAGAATAAGAAATGCGAGAATTATATTACTGGGAGGTTTGGTTAGTATGCATAGGAACAAATTAGATGAAGAGAGTAGTAAATTACATTCTGATTTAGTAAAACTAGGGACCATGACAGAGACAGCAATTGCAAGTGCAGTAAAAGCCTTAATGACTGCTGATGTTAAATTAGCAGTCACAGTCGTAGAAAATGATAGTGAAGTTAATAACTTGACTTCAATAGTAGAAAGTGAGGCAATGAAGATTCTTTTAAGACGACATCCTGTTGCTAGTGATTTTAGAATATTATCTTGTGCATTAAAAATAGTATCTAATATTGAAAGGATAGCTGATCAAGCTCAAGACATAGCCGGAATAACCATCGATCTAAAAGATGAGGATTATATTAAAAAACTTGGCAAAATACCAAAGATGGCAGAGATATCTAAATTGATGTTGAAATTATGTATTGACAGTTTTGTAGGACAAGATAAAGAAATGGCTGAGAACGTACTGACACTAGATGATGAGTTGGACAAATTATTTTTACAAACTAAAAATGATATGGTAAAATTAATTTTGGAAGATCCGAAATATGCGGATGTTGCTATATATTTAATGATGGTTGCTAAATATTTTGAAAAGATAGGTGACCATGCTGAAAATATTGCTGAATGGGTCATATTTGAAAAAACTGGTGAGAGAAAGAATTTTAAATTATTATGAGATGAGTATGAAGCATATAATATATAGTGTTGAAGATGATGAAAACATACGTGAGTTAATAAATTATACTCTTTCACGTGAAAATTATGATGTAAGATCCTTTGAAAACGGTGAGGATTGTCTAAAAAACATAACATCTGACCATCCAGCCCTAATTCTCTTGGATATAATGTTGCCTGGGATTGATGGAATAACATTGCTAAAGCAAATTAGAAGTGAATATTCATGTCTTAACATTAAAATTATTATGCTAACGGCAAAATCAGGTGAAGTTAACATGTTAAATGGTCTTAATGCCGGTGCTGATGATTATATAGTAAAGCCATTTTCTGTGCTTGAACTTGTAGCCAGAGTATCAGCACATTTGAGAGGTCGCACTTTAAAAACAAATGATAGTTTAGAGTTTTCAAAAATCAAGATTTATCCTAAGAGCCGTGATGCAGAAGTAGCAGGGGCTAAAGTTAAATTAACCTATATTGAATTTGAGTTATTAAAAGTTCTCTTAGAAAATAAGGAAGAGGTTGTAACAAGAGACAAGATGTTAAATGAGATATGGGGCACAGACTATTATGGTGAAAGTAGGACAATTGACATCCACATAAAAAATCTTAGATCCAAATTAGGAATTCATGGGGATAATATAGTCAGCATTAGGGGTATAGGCTATATGATAAAGGCGGATCAAAAATGAGGCGTGCGACAGGGACATTGCTAGTCTTAACTGTGGCAATTACAATATCTATATTCATACTGCTGATGTCCTTTATAATAGATATTTTAAGCAAAAAAGCGCATGAGCAACAAGCAGTCAAAATTTATAAACTAGTTGTTTTTACCCTAAATGAAAACGATGGCGTTGTTGATCATGACTATATATATAAACTAGCAGTAGACGCTCAAATTAGGATATCAATAATCGGTTTAGATGGCAGTGTATTAATTGATTCTAAACAAGAAAGTACTGATGGAATGTCTTCACATTCAGATCGCGAAGAATTTGTAGAGGCTCTTGAAGGGGATATAGGTGTTGATATAAGAAGATCAGAGAGCTTTAATATTGACTATTTATATGTAGCCGGATTAATTGAGAATAGTACTGATGAGATATTTGTCCTGAGAATTGCTGTCGAAGTAAATTCTATATATTCATATCTTTTTTATCTATCAATTGCATCGATTGCGGTACTATTATTTTTAATTATAATTACTCACTTCTTATCAAAACCAATAACGACAAAACTATTAAAACCATTTGAATTAGTACGACTAAAATTAGAAAGTGCATTAAAGTCTGATGTTGTAGTCGCAGCAGAACAATTTGACCAGCAAAAAATATTAACCAAATATGATGATATAAATATAATTTTAAGTGATATTGATATAGTTTCTTCAAAAATAATTGAGTATACAGAGCAAATCAATAATGATAAAGAAAAATTAGATTTAATTCTTGAGAACATAGAAAGTGCCGTTGCTTTAATTAATAGAGACGGACTGATACAGTCATGCAATAAATTAGCATTAATTTATTTTAATATACCAGGTTCAAATAGCATAAACATTAGAGACTATATTAGAATAACTGACTTTCATACTCAACTAGATAATTCAATTCTAGGGAATAAATGTACTCAGTTTGATATTGTTATTTCGGGTGGCAGAATACTAGAGATTCATATCACGCCAATATCCAATCAAATTATGTCTATAATAATAACGGGAACAGATGTGACACATCAAAGGCAACTAGCAGATTCAAAGCAAGCTTTTTTTGAAAATGCAGGTCATGAATTGAACACTCCGCTATCGTCTATTTTAGGTTATAGTGAGATTTTGTTAGAGCATGAAACAAAAGATACTAAGTTTCTAAAAATAATCAATACAGAAGCACTCCGCATGAAAACTTTAATTAATGACATGTTAAAAATATCGGAATTAGAGACAAATGTTCCATTTTTGGATGTGTCATTTGACCTTTCAGAGATTATTCAAAAAATTATAGACACATACACACTGAAAGCTCTGTTAAAAGATATTAAAATCCACTCATCTTTAATAAGTGTATATATATATTCGGATCCAGAAAAACTAGGTAGCCTTGTATCTAATCTGATAGATAATTCAATAAAATATAATAATAAGGGTGGCAGGGTTGATGTTACATTATTATCAGAAAAAGATCAGATAATACTAAAAGTTGAAGATAATGGAATCGGGATACCAGAACAATATTTGAATCGATTATTTGAAAGATTTTTCAGAGTTGACAAAGGAAGATCAAGAATAGAAGGTGGAACTGGATTAGGTCTATCAATAGTAAAACATATAGCAGACAGAATCCATGCAGTAGTAAGCATAGATTCAAAGGTTAATATTGGTACTACAATCACTGTTAGATTCAATAAAAATTTGAATGAATTGCATGAATAATGAATGCAACCATATTTCTAGATAATGGGAATGAAATATTTATTGTCATTATTATACGCATGTATTATAATGTACATTGCAAGGCTTAAACAGACCCAATAAATTTACTTATAACAACTTGTAATAAAAAAGTTTTATTCATCGGACTACCATTTTTGATTATTTAAGTGAGATAGTTAATTTATCCTTATATAATGAAATATTCAATCTTGTTCTAAACGATTTCTAAAAAATAGAATAAAGCAACTCGTGAAATTCATTTTCAATTTAGATATTAATTTAAGGATGGAATCATCACTGCCAGATTAACTCAGAAACCACTATTTGTTCTTTAAGTCTTTGAAAATTACCTTCAAAACTGCATTTTTAGCTAACAAATCAGCACGATCATTATATTTGTTATTAGAATGTGCGGCCACTTTTATAAATTTAAGCTCAATAATATTTCGTATCGCGTCGCAAGTGGATTTGTAAAGACGTGTTAAGAGGTATTTGTCTTCCATTCTCCAGTAGCCAAATGGTTAATTCCTATATAATCAAGAAATATATTTATCTTAGAAAATCCATTTTCCCATGTCCATTTATTGCAATTAAAACACCAAATATTTCTCCTGCTACATTTCTCAGATTTAAATATTCTGGGTTAATTCCACGCTCACTTAAGTTTATCGGCTCTTTTTGATTAGGGGAAAAATTACAACACCTGTCCCGCATGCCTGCTCTCTATCATCATAGCTGCCGTCTGTAAATGCTACACCTCGCCCATATCTATTTGGGAATTATCTCATTTATGAGGACTGCATCGACACTGTTAAGATATGCTAGTGCATCACTCTCATTTTTGAAACTTTTATATTCAGCACCATTATATCCACGGATAGCCAATTGACAATCAGCCCAGCTGTTTAGTATCCCAGTTTTATATCCATTCTTTACAGCAAAATACTTATGACTTGATTCAGTCTCATTTTCATATTTACAAATAGAAAGCGGAGCATTTGAAGATCTGATTTCATTAATTGAATTGTTACTCGCGCCCTCTAAATAAGCAAATGCCTCTTTTTTAAGTTTTGAATCATTTAAAAATGGTTCCACTATAACCATTAACAGAAGCTTGACATTCATCCCAGGACTTAAATATTCCTATTGTATAACCTTTTTTAACGGCGCAATAGTTTTTTGCCACTAGGCCACTCCAATT
The DNA here is from genome assembly GCA_031259085.1 of Christensenellaceae bacterium. Lineage (GTDB taxonomy): Bacteria > Bacillota > Clostridia > Christensenellales > DTU072 > JAITLB01. The sequence continues at coordinate 128 of JAIRMA010000022.1, read as the reverse complement.
TATATTAAAGACTAAAACATATACATATTATACTTATGTAATTAGTAACAAAAATTCTACAAAATACTTACTTGTTTTAAATATTCATGCAAAGTTGTCAGAACAATATAGATAATAATAAGTGCACA
>JAIRMA010000085.1 GCA_031259085.1 Christensenellaceae bacterium | reverse complement strand
TCTAACCTCCATGATTAAATATAAAGATGCTATGATAATTATATTGTAATACAATTCTATTGTCAATACAAATGGGTTTTAAATGAGTCTTAAATGAATTGTGTTAATCCTATCATCTTAATATATTCTAGCTATTAAATCTACTGCTAATTAAATGCCCTTCAAAATTGCTGTGTTGCATTATCACGAATCTTCACGGTGTTAAGCTAAAGATGGGAGAGATATGTCAAAAAAACAGGTTAAATCGGGAAAGGCAGGATGTTTTCTTATGATTTACGAAAAAAAAGCCGTTGCTATTTAAGCAAAATGTATTATTTTAAGTATCTAGGACAATTATTGAAAGAATTAGAGGGTGGAGGCATGAAAAACTATAAATGTTGACATTTTCTAATGTTAATTCTAACATTTAGGCTTTCATGCGCTTACCCTGCCTACAGACAATGATAATTCAACGAAACAACATGAGGACAAAAAATAAAGACTATGATAGATTCTAACAAAACTCAGACACCGTATGAGAATGTTTTTATCAAAAGCGACAACTTAGAGCAAGATACAAAGGCAAAGAAAATAATCAAGGTATTGAATGTATGGTATCAAGCAGCATATGATATGTCGATGACTAAAACTAAATCTTTAAGAGAATAAAATTAGTCATAAATAGGATAATTTAATCACAAATAGGATAACTCCGCCCTTTTGCCGAAAAAACATATTTTTCGGCTATTTTTATCTCAAAAAAAGAAGAAAAATTTTTCTTTGCCAAATCTTGTTTAAGTCAAAAGTAATTATAATTTCTCTGTTCATATAAAAACTAAAAAAATCATGATTCTCAAGTTGTGAAAAGCTAGAATTATAGGGCTTAGTGCAAATTTTTCGACTTTGTTCACCAGTCCCATTATATGAGTTTTCTGCTATTTTGCGCAAAGTAGAATATTTGACAACGCTTATTTAAGTCACGATAAATACACTACGATATTATCGTAAAATACTTATAATATTTGGAAATTTAATGTGCACTATTCAAAATAAGGCAATCGTACCACTTAAGTCATTTGTAAATTGATATACTATTATGTATGGTATTTTAAATCATTAGGAGTTGAATACATTAAATATACAAAAAATGTAATCAAATTTATTTGCATTATATCAATTTAGATATTAAAATATTAGTAATAAATATTCTTTCACTGGAGGAGTTAAAGGTATGTCAAAAATTAAAATTGGCATTAATGGATTTGGTCGTATTGGTCGGCTTATTTTTAGGGCTTGCATAGAGCGTGGTGACGTTGATGTAGTAGGCATAAATGACCCTTTTGTAGATGCTGAATACATGGTATACATGTTAAAATATGATAGCGTACATGGTAAATTTAACGGAAAAACTGAGGCTAAGGATGGCAAGTTTTTCGTAAACGGAAAATCAATAGCAGTTTTTGCAGAAAAAGATCCAACTTCTATAGACTGGAAAGGTTGTGGAGCTGAATATATTGCAGAGGCAACTGGTATTTTCACAACAGTAGACGGTGCTAGTGCACATATAAAAGCAGGTGCTAAAAAGGTTGTTATAACTGCTCCTTCTAAAGATGCACCCATGTTTGTTATGGGCGTCAATAATGATAAATACACTAAGGATATGAACATAGTTAGTAACGCTTCATGCACAACAAACTGTCTTGCACCACTAGCTAAAGTAATTAACGATAAGTACGGAATTATCGAGGGCCTTATGACAACTGTTCACGCAACAACTGCTACACAAAAAACCGTTGATGGTCCTAGTAAGAAGGATTGGCGCGGTGGTAGAGCTGCCGCTGGCAACTTAATCCCAAGTAGCACAGGCGCTGCTAAAGCAGTAGGTGTTGTTATTCCAGAATTGAATGGTAAATTAACAGGCATGTCAATCAGAGTACCTACACTTGATGTATCAGTCGTTGACTTAACTGTACGACTTGAAAAAGGTGCCACATATGAAGAAATTAAAGCTACTGTAAAAGAAGCAAGTGAAACTACACTTAAAGGCATTCTAGGTTACACCGAAGATGATGTTGTATCAACTGATTTCATACATGAATCCAGAACTAGTGTTTTCGACGCTAAAGCTGGTATAGCGCTTAATAAAAACTTCATGAAATTGATCGCTTGGTATGATAATGAATGGGGATATAGTAATAAAGTAGTCGATTTGATTGTCCATATGAACAAAATCGACGCTGCAAAATAGTTTATAAACTTCATGTCACTACAATATAGCCACCTCAGGGTGGCTATATTGATTTCAATCTAGTTTGTATCATTTAAGTAGCTCTTATTAAAATATGCTTTTTCTATAAATGAAATTTATCATATATTTCTTATATTATTTATTACAATTCACATGGGGATTGCCTCAAAACATTATAGGATTTATCCTGTTCTTGAAATACAAAGGCTCAGACAGGGACTTCTATAATGGTGCATTGATTAGATACCATAGTGAGAATTGGGGTGGCATTTCCCTAGGGGCATTCATTATAATGAATAATGCTCGTGGATTAGTTCAGACTAATGATACAAGAATTCATGAATACGGACACACTATTCAATCTCTTATTTTGGGACCATTTTATCTTTTGGTAATTGGAATTCCATCATTCATTTGGTGCAACAATAAAAGATTTATTGAAATGCGAAAAAAGGGTATCTCGTATTTTTCTTTTTATCCTGAAAGATGGGCTAACTACTTAGGTGAACTGACAACAAAAGAAAAACTGTCCCCTGATTCTCATTAGTCATATAAAAAATGATGACGTATAATTGCCCTTTGCCTTTCATTTCTAAATTGCTGTTTTTATTAAAGTACATATTCACTTTAGGTTTTAATCTAAATAATTACAAAAAATTTTAATACTTATTTCAAATACATGACTGATCAGCAATTTTGTTATAACATAAATATTAAATATGTTATGGTGGGATTCATATACTGAATTTACCTAATGTTCATACGTGGAGATAACCATTTTTTAATGGGTTAAAATTCAATGCCCTGATTCATTTAAGTCTCTAATTGTTATTCCATTTGTTTTTGTTTTTCTGGTTCTTTTTAGTTTTCTTTTAGTATCTAGCTTTCTTATATCCAAAAAGCCACAACTGCAAATCTGTATCGGTTTTTTTAAGAATTCATCTTAAAAGATATCCTATGTATTAAACACTTAAAACATGGTCATAAAATAATATTAAATTAATTCTATTAAAAAACATTATACCAAGTCTAAATATTTCTAAGAGAAATATGAATTTGTATCATATTATAGTATTGTGTTCGTTAAAACTTTTATTTGCTACAGGATTTTTCTTGATTGCAAGGAGTTTATATATAAAAAGAGACGTATATTAAAATATTACAGTAAATTTGTACTACTTTTATATTTCCTTTTTATTAGTGTAATTTATGCACAAATAAATTGAATATGTGTTTTATTCATTTGGTTAATATTAAATATTCATTAAAGAAACTTTTAAGTTTTCTATTTTCTTTAAGAAGGCTCTATTTATTATAATTAGCCTTTTTTCTACACATTTAGATTAAATCGGGTGTTCATTTAGTGTTATTATTGTAGTATGAAGTCTGCTGAGATTTTAAGATATCCAATTTTCTTTGCGATTTTTGTATTTCTATTTTTTATTGAATTTATACTGGGGTTGAACGTCGCAGCCTTTGCATTCTTCATGGCTCTTGTATACAGTAAGCAGAATGCACTTGTCTTATCACCATTATTTATTGCCTCTAAAATTATATTCACAATTGAATTAACTAGCATCTTATTAACCTTAACACCAATAGCCGTTATTTTAATTGTTTATTTTATTCATTACAAACTACAAAAGAACATAAATTTAATCCATATAAATATTTATCATTTTATCTCTATGATTCCTTTAATAACATTATTGATAATAAATGATCCTGCTAATATATTACAATGTATAATAATCATAGTTGTGTCTATGGTTTTATTGAATACGTCTATTGTTCTACTTTTTGCAATTTTAATCAAGCATTTGACTTTTAAATTAAGTAAAGAGGAAGTGTTTTCTGGATGCGTTTGGCTTATAGTTTTTGGCTTGGGTCTTAAGGCCTTATCAATTAAAAACTTTGATGTCTATTATATGGTGTTATCTATAGTTTGTATATTGATGATCTTTATACATAATAAAATAACACATCTGTTGACAATTTTTATGGGCATTGGCGCCGCAATATATTTAAAGAGTCCAGATGTAATAGGACTGTCACTTGGGTATGGGTTAGTATCTGCTCTGTTTAAAAAGGAGTTTCATTGGTTCACTGCGCTAGCACTAACTGGCATAGATATCACCTATCGTGTTTTTTTTAATATGAATATTACAATCTATACAATAATACCCCCATTACTAGGTGGGCTTATTGTATCATTTATCCCTAATCACATCAAAATTAAGTTATCAACGTATTTAAACATTTTCAAAGAAAAGACGACATCGCGCGTCATAATTAATCGAGATCGAAAATTACTATCAGATAAATTATTAGCTCTATCAAATGTTTTTACAGATATCTCAGATGTTTTGCTGTCAGATATTGACAGCGATTCAACGATGTCAGATATTAACTTCATTACAAATGATAGCTTCAAGAGATGTTGTAAAATCTGTCCATACGTTAGGACATGTCATGATGGTCTGAATGAAAATAGCGACATCATTATAAGAGGGCTAGTCAGTGCAACCATTGAATCAGGCAAGGCCACTATATTAGACGCGCCACCAATCGTGACATCACGATGTAGACGTATCAATGCACTTATTACATCAGTAAATGATTCAATAAACAAATATACTAACAGGCAATCCGCTAAAACGGAATTCAATACTTTCAAGAATATGCTAAGTAATCAAATATGTGGGGTTTCAGAGATATTGAATTCTCTCAGTATTGAATTTAAAACACTCCTTTTTTATGATCGAGCAATTGAGGATAAACTGATATCTGAATTAAATGCTGTAAACATTGCAACTGGGGATGTTGTTGTGTATAGTACTGATAAGAAAGTTTATTCTGCTGTAATTGCTGTAAACGAAAAAGATTCAGATAATTTACTTATCATTGATATAGTTAGTTTAATACTCGGTGTACCAATGATGCTTGCAAAAAAGGAAAGTACTATAGCTGGCATGTGTGCACTTAGATTTGAGAAAATGTCAAAATTCCAAGTAGTTTATGGATATCGATCGCGTGCAGCTTCCGTAGATGGCATAAATGGCGATTCACATAAGGCCATACGACTATCAAATGATAAAGTAATGTTGATATTGTCAGATGGAATGGGGCATGGACATAATGCTAGCATAAATTCAAACATGGTACTCAATCTCATAGAGAGTTTTTATCGCGCTGGATTTGAATATACAACGGTAGCAAATACATTGAGCTCTGTATTATCAATCAAGAATAATGAGGAATTTAATGCAATTGATATTGCACTAATAAACACAGTGGATGGGTGCATTGATTTTATAAAAGTGGGGGCTCGTGAAAGCTTTATAATATATCATGGGGTTGTAGAAACCATTGAATGCGGAAGTTTGCCATTAGGCATATTAGAAGAAACACCTGAACCGTATATTGAAAGAAAAAATTTAATTTCAGGCAGCTTTATTGTTATGGCAACAGATGGAATCATAGATACAATAGGTGTTGATGAAATAAATGACTTGCTGTCTAGTGTTAACACTGGGAATCCTGACACAGTAGCAGAAATGATCATTCGCGATTATGATAGAATAGTGGCAGACAAATCTGAACATAAAGATGATGCCAGTGTGCTTGTTGCAAAAATATTTGAAACTCCAAAATAACAGTCGTTGATAATCATATATTACAGATGACCTGGATTTATGTGACACATTAAAGAAATTTAGCATATATTATATTGAGGGAATTCTCAATATATATTAGGAGGTCGTTATGTTTGGATGTAATGATTCTTGTGGGGATAATACTAACTGTAACACAGGAGGTTTAAATTGTAATAATTTGCTAATGTTAATGTTAATGAGTAATTCTGACATAAACATTTGTGATTTGCTTCTCCTGCAGTTTCTACAAAAAGGAATGAATAAACCCAAAGATTCATGCGGTTGTGGTAAATAGTACTTAAATAACCTTCCATAAAGCGTTCCGTTCTTGGAACGCTTTACGATTGTTTTTTGTTAACAAATAGTTTGATGAATTTTTTTTAATGCATTGTTACAATCTCTGAATTCTTATAAACCTACTATATCAAGTAAATTAAAATTAAAATCATAGTTGTATACATTTATATATTAATTAATGTTATGAGTGCAAATATTAATTTCGTACTTATATACTCATGATAACCTTAAAAATCATACACTAGTATGTTAGGATAATTTAGGCATCTTTTAAGTAACCTAGGTTGACTTGGATCATTACTTATGAGTTGACAATTCCAGTTATTAAGCTAGATAAAAGATTTGATTTTGGTTTACTGTACTACAAAAAGAACCAGTTTAATCTAAATAGTAGTAATTCTAGATTCAATAGACACTAAATGCTCTTGCCATAAACCACCTTAAAAAGAAAAGCTGTTAATACTGTGGATTTTTATGTCAATCTAGGAATTTTAAAACTACTTAAGTTATGTGCTCTTTTTTGAGGTTGTTTTTTTTAATTTAACCACAATATTAGAGTGATGCAATTCATAACTCTTTTCAGTATCAAATTTGGAAAGTTTGCATAACTTAGTTGCGAGAACATCCTGACAAATTTTATCTGCATTAGTATTTATTGCTCTCTCAGCAAATTCAGTGTCCGCATCAATTTGAATTTTTATGCGTTGTTCAACGGCAAAACCTGAATCCTTTCTCAATATTTGTATTTGCCTAATTAACTCACGTACTAGTCCTTCCTCAATTAATTTTTCGTCAAGATTTAGATCTAGCGCCAAAACATAATCTGAGTTTACAGACACAATATAATTCTCCTTTGTAACATCCAGTTTGTCGAATAGCTCAGGCTTCAGATTTACAAATCCTGCAATGTTAATCAATCCATTATTATATTGTTTATCAAATTCTATAGATTCATTCTTCGTTAAATTGTCAACTGCTATTTTGAGTTTTTGAACTTCACCTTTTAAAACGGCACCAGCCACACTGAAATTTACTTTGAATAATGGATCGTAGAACTTCGTTTTATCATTAGTAAATTCAATGTTCTTAACATTTAATTCGTCACGAATAATTTTTCCGTAATTTTCATTAAATTTGGCTATATCACCATTCAAGTTATATATATACAATGTCTTTAAAGGTTGCTTAACTTTAATTTGTACTTGATTGCGTGCATTTTGACCAGTAGTTATGATTTCACGTGCTTTAATTGCTTCAGACAGAATTGCTGAATCAATAACTAGATCATCTAGTGGCACAGGAAATTTAGAAAGATGTACTGATATGGGCGAATTTTTTTCAATCTCACGTACTGTGTTTTGCCAAATATAATCAGTTATAAATGGTATTATAGGTGACATAATACCTAACGTTACTTTAATAGCCCTATATAAACACCAATATGCATTGTACTGATCGTTTTTGTCTATTGTCTTCCAGAACCTTTTTCTATTGATTCTAATATACCAGTTACTTACATCATCAATGTATGATTCAAATTCCTTTACGATACTTGTTGCTCTGTAAGTAGAATAAGCATTTTTTGCATAGTTAAGAAATTCATCAGTCCTTATTAATAACCATTTATCAGTGATGTGTAGGTCATTAAAGCTAGGCTTGTAATTCGCTATGTCAGGATTGTCAAGTGACGCATATATATTAAAGAATATATATACATTCCAAAGCCCCAACATCTTCCTCCGTGCCTCATCTGTCAATTTATTACCAAATCGCACGTCACCTGCTACTGGTGCGGATGCAAACAAATATCGTATAGGATCAGCTCCTATCTCTTCTGCCGCATCATCAAATTTAATCATATATCCAGTCTTGCTAAATTTACCGCCTTCTTCGTTTATAACACTGCTGTGTGCTACAACATTCTTGTACGGCGACACCCCCTCAAGAGTGACAGACATAAATAATATTGAATAAAACCATAATCGGATTTGTTCCTTCATCTCGATTACAAGCTCACTTGGAAAATTCTTCTTAAAATATTCTTTGTCTTGAAAATATTTCTTAGTTGAAAAAGGAGCTATCCCTGCATCGAGCCAACAATCTCCTACCTCTAGTATTCGATCTGTTAACTCAGCACATTTTTCGCATTTAATCTTGATCTTATCAATATATGGGCGGTGCAAATGTGGAACACTCTCTAATGAATCATTACTTCTCTCTCTTAGCTCTTCTTTGCTACCAATCACATTGATATGCCCACACTTTTTACATGGATAAAATGGTAATGGCAATCCATAAAACCTTTTTCTAGAGATGTTCCAATCACCCATATTAGTGAGCCAGTCAATCATGCGCTTACCCGCAAAGTCTGGTTCCCAGTTAACTGTTTTGCATGCATCTATCATTAATGGTCTAATCTCAGCAGATGTTATATTCCACTCATCTACTAATTTAAAGACAACAGGTGTCTTACATCTCCAGCATTTTGGATAGCTATGTGTGTACATCTCTGTTTTATATAACTTCCCATCGGCTTTCAGAATTTCTACTATTTCTTCAGAAATATCCGCTGTGCTTTTTCCAGATAAAACTCCAAAACCGTCAATTATAATACCCTCATCATTAATCGGACAAATAACAGGCAATCCTAACTTTTTGCCTAATTCAAAATCCTCAGCACCACATCCGGGCGCTATATGTACTACACCAGTACCCTCGTTTGCCTCAACATCACCCCAATGCACAATACGATGTGGAAAATTTTGACATTCTAATTTGTCAAAACAAGTAATATATTCAAGACCAATTAAAGAAGCGCCTTTGAATGGTTCTGAAACACTTAAAATGTCACCTTTAAGTTTATTTAAAGCGCCTTTCCCAATAATTACTATTGATCTAGCCTCGTCTTTTAGAGTAACTCTTACATATTCTATTTCCTGATTAACAGCTAATGCCACATTAGAGGTGAGTGTCCAAGGCGTCGTGGTCCAAAACAATATGCTTTCATTGGTATTGACAATATGTGCTTTTCCGTATATGGAAAGATGTTCCATGTCAGAATACGATCCACTCATCTCATGTTCAGATAAACTTGTGCCACATCTAGGACACCATGGCATTGGTCTATTAGATTTCGCTAACCAACCTTTTTCATTGCACTTCTTGAGAAAATGCCAGATTGATGTAATGTTTAAATCAGTATTTGTGAAATATGAATTTTCCCAATCCATCCACTGCCCGAGTCTCTTTGATTGTTCTGTTATGATCCTAGAAAACTTATTAACTCTGTCTATGCACTTTTCTGTGAATTTGTCTAATCCATAATTTATAATGTCACTCTTTGCTTTTATACCTATCTCTTTTTCAACTTCAACCTCAACCCAAAGTCCTTGCGCATCAAAACCGTTTTGAAACTGGCATGATTTTCCTTGCATCGAATTGTATTTTATATACATATCCTTTAATGTTCTGCCCCATGCATGATGAATCCCCATTGGATTGTTTGCAGTAATTGGCCCATCTAAAAATGCAAATCTCTCACCATCTATGTTTTGATCCATTAATTTTTTAAAGCATTGCTGATCGTCCCAAAATTTCAATACCTCTTTCTCCAGGCTAACAAAATCAGGGGTTGGATTCTCTTTCCTCATAAATACTCCATGTTTTTTTTATTCTATACTCGTTTTAATATTGCTAATTACAATTAAGCTCATGTCTCTGATTGAATAGAATAATTTATTATATCATATTTATACGCTTTATCCACAATAAATTAATATCAAATTTTAAGCATTTTAAGAACTATTACAAAATTAATGTTTTTGCTACAGTATAGTTGTATTATTTTAAGATTAACTGTTACAATTTGAACTTCTTTTGGTTACTAAACATTAGTGATTGCATTATTTATCAGCAATACACAAGCTGAAATTCTTTAGCAACTTCCCATCAACCTCTATTTCCTTATTCCACTCTTCCATGCTAGCAATCCAGATTTTACTGTCTTTCTCCACAGCACTGTAAATTGCCATTTTTTCCAAAGTTATACTATGGTAGCCAAAATCCAGTAAATAATACACATTGCCTGAATAATGCTTATACTCTCCTTTTGGCACCAAACTACTCTCAGCGTCAATCTTTTCTGTCTTCTCAGTAATTAACTTAACGTATCCTGGGGAATGCACCCCATTAGGATCTTCATGTGTCCAGTGCACAACACCACCATGTCTATTCCAAACATAATCCCCACAAAACTCAACAAGGTCCCCTATTTCAATTGGATCCAATCTCGGAAAAATATCAATATTGTTAATTATCATCAATGTTTGATGTTCGCCTAGCCTCAGAACAAATCTTTGATGTTTGCTCCCCGATAAATCATCATTCAGTATTTGTGAAACATGGCCCTTTCCAGTTACTTGCACATGGCTAAGTCTCTTGTTAATCAATTCATTGTATGTTATGCTTAGGTTCATCTCTACCTCTCTATACGACTAACTCAGTAAAACATGAAATTAGTATAATGTTAAAAATTGAAAATTACATTGATTTGCTCTTATATGAACAGGTACATCTCTATTTATTTTATCATATTTTGCAATGTTTTTAAAGTATTATCGAATTATGCCACTAGCTTTAAGTGGATTTTGTTTATGATCTTTAAATATGGCCAATTCCGTGTTTTAATAATCGAACATAAAGCGAAGCAGGTCTGTTATTAAAACAAACCTGCTTCTTAAGATAATCAAACAAATGTTTTTTTACATTGGATAAACACATTTTATTGCTAGATTTCTAGCAGTCTAGAGACTCTATATAAGTTATATTTACGTTTAAACTTTGTCGATAGCTATCTGAAATTTAATGTTACAACTATCTAGATTAAGTGTTGTTTTACAATATAGTCATACCACATCATTTAAGCTTATAGAATACACTGTCTATAGATGTATGTTTATCAACCCATTCATTGTAGCAAAATAATAACGTTATTATAGTGCCTGACGTTTAATTTTACTTTTTGTTATTCATCTAAGGGGTTATCTATCTTTTCTTTAACAGTAGATACTATACCATCTATTGCGTCTGCTGCAGCATCATTAATATCTTCTATAGCCTTAGAAACAGCAAAATTAATAGCAGCGATTTTAGCAGCACCTTCTTGATCTTCTTCATCAAGATCTTTTATTTTGGCTTCTGCATAATCATTAATCTCAGCTACAGCATCAGCTTTAGCTATGAGTAAATCTATTGCATCTTTAGCAGCAGATACTATATCATCTATTGCATCTGCGGCAGCATCATCAAGTTCTTCTATAGCATCAGAAACAACATCATCAATAGCATCGATTAAATCAGCATCTTCTGTTGGATCAAGATCTGCTGTTTTTTCTTCTGCATAATCCTCGATTTCATCTACAGCATCTGATCGAGCTTGTTTAAGTTCTTTATTTGGTACTGCGTTTATTTTATTTGTTATAGTTTCAACAGCGGCATCTAGCAATTTGATAGTAGTAGCGGCCTCAATTGAGGCATCCCCTTCTGTCTTATAACCATTTATCAACGCTATCTCATCGTCATCGTAATTTGATGTGAGGTCTAGGTCTGTTATTAATTGCGTGAGATTTGATTTCGCTGTTTCTTTTGCTGTGGGGAGTTGGGCTTTATCAGCTGTAGTTGGGATTGCGTCTATAGCATTTATTGCATTTTCTAGTGCAAT
>JAIRMA010000034.1 GCA_031259085.1 Christensenellaceae bacterium | reverse complement strand
TTTTCACTCTATCCTGCTCTAACAAACAGTCTATTATCTCACTGTCTGTAACCCCCAGTACCTTTGCTAATGCTCTAATCTGTTTGTATGAGGGGTGTCTGTATCCTGACTCCCAGCCTATTAAAGTTTTATAAGCTATATTCAGTTGATTAGCAGCATCCCGCCTACTAAAGTTTTGTTCTGTTCTTATCCTCTTTATACTCATCTTAATTATATGTTTAATTGCTTCATATTTTATAAATATTCAATTATAATCAATATCATTATGTTTGCTTCGTCACGTTTAAACAGATTGCTATAATCGAATTGTTTATATATCATACTACACTTTGAAGTAAGTGTCAACATTTTAAACGTATTTGGTCAAATAAAAATTTATTTTAATTAAAAAACCGCTAATTTATAATGTATTTTGAAAATATAGTTTTTAAAGGCATAGCGATTAATGGAAAAATTTAATACAATTCTTAAACGGCTAAGAATTGAAAGAGGTCTGTCACGTACTGAAGTTGGAAATGTATTAGGCGTTACTGATCAAGCAATTTGGAGTTATGAAAACGGAACGAGGGAACCTTCCCGAGAGCGTATACAGCGATTCGCTGATTTTTACAATGTATCGATGGACTATTTAACAGGAAGGACACTATCAAGAAATTCTGCTGACGTGGGGGACGAAGAGAAGGTTGTACCTAGTGCTAATGAAGGCATGTATCAAATTCCGATCTTAGGCACTGTACATGCGGGGGCACCTGTTTTTGCTGATCAAAACTATGATGGTTATATTTATTCAAATTATCATCCGTCGGAGCATTTTGCGATAAGGGTTAAAGGGGATTGTTTAAAGGATTTAGGCATTAATGACAGTACTATAATAACAGTACGAAAGCAAGAATACGCTCAAAACGGTGATATTGTTATTTGCTTATATGAGGGTGAGATTATAATAAGACAGTATTTACACCACTCATCACATTTACATTTTTTAGTCACAAAAAACCACAACAAAATATACGACCCAATTATATGGAATGCCACAGCTGATCTACGCATGATCGGCAAGGGCGTAGAATTTAAAACGAGACTATATTAGAGGTATAAGCATGAAAGCAGTATGTTACTATAGATACTCATCAAGCCAACAAACAGAGCAAAGCATAGAGGGTCAACAGAAGGTATGTCAAGACTATGCAGCGCGTAATGATCTTGAGATTATAAACGAATATATAGACAGAGCTCAGACTGGCACTAATGACAAGCGACCAGCATTTCAGAAGATGATAGCAGATGCTAGCAACGAAGAGTTTCAAGCAATCCTCGTATATAAATTCGATCGGTTTGCTAGAAATAGGTATGATAGTGTGTTATACAAAAAGCTGTTGAAAGATATAGGTATATCCGTTATATCCTGCATGGAAAACGTTAGCAATGATGAGGGCGGGCAAACAGTTGAGGCTATATACGAAGTGATGGCGGAGTGGTATAGTATTGACTTGTCTAAAAAGTCTATTAGAGGTAAAGTAATTAACGCCCAAAAGGGTTTGCATAATGGTGAGAAGCTACCTATCGGTTATATGACTCAAGATAAGCGGGTAGTTGTTGATCCAGCCCGCGGTCCCTTTATTGAGATGATGTTTAGCCGGTATGCTAATGGGGTAAGCGCTGAAGAGATTTTAGAGGAGCTGAAGCTGTTAGGCGTTACTAATACTGACAACAGACCTATTTTGAAAGGTTCTTTATACTCAATACTTAAGAATAGCAAATACTGCTATCCTTATGATTTCCACGGAATACAGGTGCAATTACCACCTCTTGTAGACTCAATTCTGTATGAGGATGTTAAGTCACTGTTACAAACCCGCTACAACGCCCCCGGACGGAACACAGGCGAGTATTTATTAAGTGGCAAGCTATACTGCGGTTATTGCAAAAAACGCATGAGAGGCAAAAAGACTATAGTCACTAAAGATAAAGCTTATTACTATTATGAGTGTTTTAAAGGCGTGTCTCAAAGCCATGATTGTATTAAGACATTAGAGAAAAGAGGCAATATTGATAATTATGTAATTGACAAGATAACAGCCCTTATAACCAATGACCGCGTAAAAGTAGCTAATGAAATATTCGAGGCAAGGAGTGATCATGCTTCGAAGTGTAAGTTTTATGATGATAAGATAAAGAAAAAGCAAGCTGAGGTCAATTTAGGGCTTGATAATGCATTAAAAGCGGTTGGCAAGTTGAGTCCTGACTTAGTTGAGAGAATGTACGAAATCGTCGAGGAGTGGAAGGTTGACTTAAAAAAGCTTGAAGACGAATATAACGAATTAAAGAAAGCTAACAAACCTTACACTAGAGAGGAAATACTCACATGGTTTGATAGCTTTAAAAATTGCAACAAGCAAGAGTTGGTTGATAAGTTAATACATTCTGTGTACGCATATAACGACAGGATTGTAATTAATTTCAAAGGCTTTAAAGACCCCAGCAAGATTTATGACTTTGCAATTATGAGTGCTAAATACAGTACAGATTACACAAGCCATGGCAAGCTAAAAGATTACAGACTGACTTTTAAGAGTACATATCTAAACAACGTCACAAGCTTTGCGGCATAACTTAATTAAACTTTAATAGCAAATTTTTCAGTACAAACGATGGGCTATTTGAAATTTTAATTTTTATTTATAAAACTTTATACATTCGAATCTGAATTAATTCCATGATACACATGTTCATATATTCTTAAAAATCTTCATCCATAATGTGAGATGATTGTTCAAAAATAATTTTTAGCCCATATTAAATTGTCTTTTTAATTCGAGTAAATAAAATATAACATAATATATAATGACTATTTTTGAGCATTATAGTCCGCCATTTTTAAACTAAAGTGGCAATCATCGGTTAACTGGTCAACTATTCTATTAAACAATACCTTGTCAGTTATGAAAACAAATAAATGTGATTTGAATTTGTTCAATGAAACATTTCATGATCGCTTCGGTAAAACTACTAAATATAAAAGTGAAACATCGTATAGGTAACAGAATTGCTATTATTATAGAAAATAATAACCCATTCAAAAGTATGTGTGCTAGTATCAATATATTGTTAACTATCATCATTTATAAAAAAAGCTGTATTTAAATATTAGCTTTCACTATTTTATACTATAGGTTTATTACTATTTGTGGACATTTGAAAACCTACTCAATTAATGATGAAATATTTGATTTTTAAATAATTTACTACCACTTCTTATATGATAATATAAATGCAAAATTAATTCGTTTATTTAAAATCCTCGACACCTTTTTGAGTGCCAAAATATATGATTTTACCAGAACGTGTTGGCATAACAATATCAGATGAATATGTTTGTAATTTGTTTCTTATTTCATCATAATATGTTTCCTTTTCATCTGCAGATAGAATAAAAGATTTTGCATATTTTGTTTCTTTAAACCATATTACAACTATATATTCTCCATCCCCTTCAGCTTCATATATACCTGAAATGCGTGTATCATAATTATTCCCAGAATAATACACTATGGCATTACCATATAATTGACCTATGGTTACTTCTTTATATCCTTTTTCAGATAATTTTTTTATGGCTGCTTCTCTGTCTTTGGGTACACACGCGCTTAAAATGCTGAGAAGCATTATAAACAATAATACCACGGTTAAAATTGTAATTCTTTTTTTCATGTTTACCTGCAATCTAAATTTTTAATTGATAAATACTGAAACCCTTAATTACTCATAAAAATTTCACTATGTAATATATAAAAGATAAGAAATCTAGAAAATCATAAAATCTTTTACTTTTAGCATTACACATATTATATACAAATCATTTTAATAAATATTCTATGATATACTTATTATATCACATTTTTTTTTATAAAGCAACACAGTGTTAATTATAAAAAGTTAATTATAAAACAGTATTACCATCAATGTGATAATAACAATCAACTTGTTAACAGTTATTGCAAATTTTGCATATATTATTCGTAGTATGAATAAAAATTTTGATCTTTATAATATGGAGAATATCGCGCGTGCTTATAACGATCAGTTGAAAAATGAAAAAGAAAATAGCTTTTTATTAACATCTATCGACCTGATTAACATTCAACTCGAAATTTTAAAAAAAATACCATCCAATTCTAACATGATTAAAATTGTATCTTACGTTGCGGATTTAAAGAGATACTCTTTAGATTCACTTAAAAAACTAAAGCAAACAGCCGATGTCCCTAGACATTCTCAAAATAATTTCGTATACAATTCTAATAATGCTAAATATAAATATATATCGCTACAAATTGAACTTTATATTAACATTGATACTTTAAAAAATATGAACCTGGATTTATCAGAAATAAAAGAATCTGAAATAAGAGGTTTTAGTCTGATTCCGTATATAAGATTCTAGATTTTAGATTTTTTATAAAAATTATGTGCCATTTTAAATTTGACTGTATACCATATGCTGAGATCTTAGATTTTAAACTATCGGAATGAATTACATAATAACATAATAAAATACTTAATTTTGCGGGGATTCTAGCTGTCAAGTTATCTTATTACTTCTGTCAATAATTTTACCTAACAAGTTTATTCGAGTTAATAATGCATTGCAAAGTTGTTGATTCCGTTTAATAGTGAATTCGTATTTTTTAGAATTCATTGCTAAAATATCAGCATATTCCTTTTCAATTCCATTGAGCGCATCAATATTAAACCACGAAAAGTTCTGAACAAGCTCAATTTGTCTAAAATGTTTATTTCTGAACGGCTTGCTTGATAGCTTTTGTGAATTAGGATTGATTTCATTAATTTCATTGCACCACATGGACGTCCCAGAATCGTATATTGGGGCAAATCCTATCCACTCAAGTGTATCCGCGTCTCGTACAAATCCAAAGTTATTGTAATGTCTGTCTGTGTTGGCAATAATGAAATCAAGTGTGATCATTTGATCAATTCTTAAACGAACATCTGGTATGCCAAGTTCCTCACATTTTTTAATGAATGCAGTGTACAACGATATGTTATTATCTTTCTTAATATGTTCTATTATGTGCCAAGCGGTTACTAGCTCTGTTTTTTCTGTAATAAAATCCTCACATCTTGAACATGTCTCATGATCAATTTTTATTATATCATAATTAACATATGGGATTTGGAGTCTTTGACATATCCTAGACGCGAGGACTTCATTTAGAGGTTCTTGTTTTAGGGGTGACCTGCCTGCCTTTATAAGATATCGTTTATTGTTGATGATTTTCCAACTCTTTTTGAGAATCCCATCGCTTGTATTATCAGGAGAAATGAGACTAATATTATTTATTGATAGATTATCACCTCTATCAAATAATAAATTACCTATATCATCACTAAAGCCGTTTTGAAAGAAATTTATGTCTTCCCAATCTAATTCGATACCTTCTGGACAAATCCAATATTGGTCAGACAAACTTAAACCAAAGCTTTTTAATATTAATTGCTGAGGAAATTCTAAACCCAATGTATCGAGTAAATTATTGAGCGCTTCACGGCTTGCTGGAATTGAACGTGATCCCCACCATTGTTTAACCACCAATAAGTCTGGCTTATCAGAATTAAGTGAAGCAACTGGCAGATGGTTTGGATTAAAAATCCTTCCTAATTCAACTATTCTACCTTTTTCGTCAACTTCAAACTCTATGACAT
Source organism: Christensenellaceae bacterium (assembly GCA_031259085.1). Lineage (GTDB taxonomy): Bacteria > Bacillota > Clostridia > Christensenellales > DTU072 > JAITLB01. The sequence continues at coordinate 4,041 of JAIRMA010000034.1, read as the reverse complement.
TGATTTTTTTATGTTTAAGTATATATTTATATTTAATAGCGATAACAGTTTCAATCCAGATCTGAAATCTAATCAGTTGGTTTGGCATTATGTAATTTGCTAATTTTAATGCAAATTGTGATGATAACATGTCTATTCCAGATATAGAGCCATCATTATTTTTAATATTTATCTCATGGCAATTTCTAGCGATTGTGTTGTCTTCATCGTACAGCACCTTTTTTACATCTGTCCAATATTTAACAGGATCGCTAATTTTTTTCTTATTGAGTGCAACACAAATATCTACGGCAGAAAACAACCAACCATCACTTGTTTTATCAAATCTTATCGGTTTCTTATAATAGTCCTTTATCGTCATTTGCCTACTCTCTTAATTTAATTATATCTTAAATCTGCTATTTATTTAAATCAGGCACATTAATATGTTAAGGATCAAAATCTAATAATAATAATATTATTAATAATAAAACTCATAATATCATTTACGCATGGTTATGAAAACATTAGCAATACTAAAACGGCTATTTAATAAAAAATATCTAATAATTACATGTGTTGCTGTTTATTGATAATTAGTTGTATGTTGTTTGATTGAAATAATGGTTTATAATTCAAATCAAAACGATTATTAGAACCATTAAATTATTAGTGTAAACATAGATCATTGATTAATATTGGTGTTATTTATGTATTTAACAAGAACTGAGGAGCAATTGTATTATGCCTATAATAAACTATTCATATATGTTCAGTCGTTTAGATATTAAAAAATATTACCAACATCCAACGCATATATGATTATTTAGATCCTCATTATAATTAGTTGATCAATCTCATAAATCAAACAGAAACAAATAAAATCGGCTAACTAAGATATGAAGTCTTGAAGTTAATAGATTTTTTACAAACTATTAGCACAAAAAAATTATTTTAAAGCGTTATTTCTTGATCTGGTTCTATTATCAATTTATTTGGAGCAGTCCATGCTATAGCGCGCTTTTTGTCAAACAACTCGCCTGGCTTCAAATGAATTATGATGTTGTGTTTAGCCTTAATAATATTTGCACATTCTGCGGCTTCTTCTAGATCCATATTATATATCCCATCACCACAGAATATAGCATAATCTATATTAAACATATGCATTGTTGACATAAATGATACTTTTGAGGTGTCACCACTAGCATAAACTAAAATGCCATCAAATTGTATAAGAAACCCAACGCATTTATTTATGTCATGATTCTTATTTCCCCCAGCAGGAACAGCAGTTATTTTTACACCTTTGTAATTTAGATCCATATAACTGCCATTAATCAGCGCTTCCTTAAATGTAAATATCTTAGCTGTCTCATACCCATGACATTTATTTACCTCTATATGATCAAAATGATCGTGAGATACTAATATAATATCGGCAGTCTTTTCGTATCCAACTCCAGCATATGGGTCAACAAATATAACTATATTATCATTTGTAGTTATTCTAAAGGAACCGTGACCTTGATAATAAAGCTTAGACATGATACCTCTTAGCGTCTAAGACCCAGGACTCAAATGAGTCCTGGGAATAAAAAAGTAGTCAATTAAACAGTCTTACCTATTTTTTTAACTCTGGACTTGAGCGCTTTCAATTGTTTTGTAAGAACGTCGGGTAATTTATCCCCAAACTTCTCAAAGAATTTACTAATATCAGCTACTTCATCAGTCCATGTTGCCTTATCAACACTCAAAATTGAACTCAAAACTTCTCTTGGCATGTTCAAACCTTCTAACTCGATATCATTAGCTTTAGGTACATATCCGATAGCGGTTTCATCAGCATCAACGGCGTTCTCGCAACGTTTAAGAATCCAATCAAGCACACGCATATTCTCGCCATAACCTGGCCATATGAATTTGCCATCAGCATCAGTCCTAAACCAGTTAACATTGAATATTCTAGGTGCATGCGTTTTGACTTTTTTTCCAATATCTAACCAATGTTGGAAATAATCACCCATATGGTAGCCACAGAATGGTAGCATCGCCATTGGATCGTGCCTCACAACTCCAACTGCACCAGCAGCTGCTGCTGTTGTCTCTGATGCCATTACTGCACCTACGAAAACACCATGCTTCCAATCAAATGCCTCATAAACTAACGGAGCGGCTTTAGCACGTCTACCACCAAATATAATCGCAGTTAGTGGTACACCCTTTCTGCTCTCAAATTCTGGAGAGAGACAAGGACAATTTTTTGCGGGAGCTGTAAATCTGCTATTTGGATGTGCGCCTTTAATCTTCATCCCATTTGCATCAACCGAATTTGGCGTCCATGGATTGCCCTTCCAATCAATAGCTTTTAATGGAGGATTTTTATCAAGCCCCTCCCACCAAACAGTTCCATTTTCAGGATTATATACAACATTAGTGAATATTGTATCCTTTTGAGTGCATGTTAATGCATTTGGATTAGATTTGATATTAGTTCCAGGAGCTACACCGAAAAAACCATTCTCAGGATTGACTGCATAAAGTTGTCCACCCTTACCTTTTCTAATCCAAGCAATGTCATCACCTACAGTGAAGACTTTATAACCTTTAGAAGTATAACACTCGGGAGGTATAAGCATGGCAAGGTTTGTCTTACCACAAGCTGATGGGAATGCGGCTGCAATATACTTCGTGTCACCATCTGGTTTTTGTATGCCTAAAATAAGCATGTGTTCAGCCATCCACCCTTCCTTCCAGCCTTGGTAGGATGCAATACGTAATGCAAAGCACTTTTTACCTAGCAAAACATTGCCACCATATCCACTGTTTAAAGAATAAATTGTGTTATCCTCTGGGAATTGGCAGATATATCTGTTTTCTTCGTCAATATTTACCTTACTATGAATACCACGGACAAAAATGTCACCATCGATCTTTTCTAGTACTTTGTCGCTAACTCTCGTCATTATTATCATATTTAATACGACATATATGCTATCAGTAATTTCGATTCCATACTTTGCAAAAGGCGATCCAATCTTTCCCATACTAAATGGGATAATATACATAGTGCGACCCACCATGCAATCCTTTGCTATCGCATCAAGCTTTTCATACGCCTCTTGTGGATCCATCCAATTATTAGTTGGCCCTGCGTTTTCTTTTTCGCGTGAGCAAATAAAAGTGCGGTTTTCAACTCTTGCAACATCGTTTACTGCCGTTCTATGATATAAACAACCTGGCAATAGCTTATTGTTTAATTTTATTACCTCACCAGTAGCAATAGCTTCTGCTGTCAATGTTGCTTTTTGTGATTTACTCCCATCTATCCAGACGACATTATCTGGATTCATAAGAGTTTGATACTTAGCAACGAAATCTAGAATATGTTGATTTTGTGTCATGAAGAAACTCCATAAAAAAATTTGTAGCACGTGCCTTAACAAATGCACTGTAAATATTATAGCATATTTTTACACAATATTAAAGTATTTTTTCATAAAAGTTGATTTTTATAAAAACTTTTGCTTGAGAGTTAATTCCTATTCTAACTCCCTTTTAACTAAACATTATGAATTAACAACCAGGATTTTATTATCAGCTCGTTTTGTCTGTCTTAATAATTTATCATGCTAGATTCTTGAGTGTTAGTCATGGATTTATGAATATCTAAACATAATTTTAAGTGTCCCTCAAACGTCATTATAATTAAGATGAAATACAAGTTTATAAATTATAAATTCCAATTAAATCTTTGATTCAAATCGACTTTATTATAATGCGAATTTTAATATTTATTAACTGAACTACTTACTCTGATACTTAACTCTTAAGAGGTAAAATATTACGTTTAATAACATATTTTAACTATCTTGATTTGACATTGTGTTTTAAATATTATATATCGATTTAGTATTACATATTTATGGATTTCTAATAAAATTGTGCACTTATTATTATCTATATTGTTCTGACAACTTTGCATGAATATTTAAAACAAGTAAGTATTTTGTAGAATTTTTGTTACTAATTACATAAGTATAATATGTATATGTTTTAGTC
>JAIRMA010000089.1 GCA_031259085.1 Christensenellaceae bacterium | reverse complement strand
TTTAAAATAAATCAACAAAAATACAATAGTGCTAGTGAAATTAGACTAGTTTATTGCAAAATAACGTGAATTTAAAAAAAAGCCCCATTAAAGGGGCTTTGGTCAAATTATGCTTATAGGTTTAAATGTTAATTAAATTGAAATTTGCGCAAAGCATGCCTACGAATGCTAAAACTACTATTACCCAGTAAATAATATACCACGTCTGTCCTAGACTTTTTGCAAAAGGATGAGCTGCAAGTGAAATTGTGAACAGGATTAGTAAATCCTTTATAAACATCATCGCAGCAGCGGCTCCTCCGAGTATACCAAAAGCACTTAAAATCCAAATTATAGCTGCTAAAATTAATGTTATAAATGCACATATCTGAAGAATCTGACTTTTACTCGCAGATTTTGTTTTTTTAGCCATTAAAAATGTCTCCTATGAAAATTTTATTAACTTAATTATACATTAATTAAATAACAAAATGCAATAATATTTTAGCTGTTATTAATTAAAGATGATTTCAAATTTACTATATTTTTACATTTCATTTAACTTGAACATTATGCACGCTATATCGCGCGCAGTATAAATTGCGTTAGTAAATCAAGGTACGCGCATTTCATCCTTTTGTTCTGATTGTTCTTTTTCAGGCTAAATATGAAAATCCTCTTACATACAAATAATTATTGCATTGATTCCTTTAGTATTTGCAATCCTTTTGTTAATTCTACTTGCGGCACCCATCCTACTAACTTTTTAATTTTTTCGGCACTGAGTACAGATCTCTTTATATCACCTAATCTCGGACCTACAACCTTTATAGGTTGATTTGAATTAAAGACCTTTAAAATTGTTTCGTAAATATCCATCATGGAAATTTCCACACCAGTGCCAACGTTAACAGGGCAATTGACTGGGGTCTTTGACAAAAGCATGTTGGCATTAACTACATCTCCTACAAAAACATAGTCCCGAGTACACCCTCTTGGCATGTCAGAATAAGTCATTAATATAGATGGTTTATTATTTATGACATTACCAACAAAAATTGGGATAACCCCACATTCTCCATCAGCAATTTGCCTTGGCCCATAGATATTTGCATATCTTAAAATTGAATATGAATATCCAAATAAACTAGAATAAATTCTTATATAATTTTCACCTGCAAATTTAGTAATGGCATAAGGGGATTCAAGTGATGGATAGTCATCCTCAGAAGATTTCTCGTCGCCCTTAATCGGTTTTGATAGCGCACCCCCTGAAGAAACATACAATACATTTTTTACTTTATGTTTGCCTATTAAAGAAATAATATTCAACAACCCAAAAATATTTTTATCCGCATCATCTTTTGGGTCGTCAACAGAATGTGGTACTGATTTTTGAGCAGCATGGTGAGATACTATGTCTGGTTTAAATTCAGCAAAAATATTATCTAGCGCGTCCAGCTTTCGAATATCTGTTTGATAAAACTTAAACTTTTTGTCATTGATTATGTTTTGTAGATTAGATAGACGGCCAGAACTCAAATCATCTACTACTGCAACGTCATGACCTTCTTTTATATATGCTTCACTTATATGTGAACCTATAAACCCTGCACCACCAGTAACTAAAACTTTTGCCATGTTAATATCTCCAATATTAAATATTTATCAATTGATAGTTATTTAAGTATTTAACCATATAAATTAATAAGACTGTTATATTTAAATGCAATGCATTTATTCTCTTGTCACTTAAAACAAATTAAATCATGTTTAAATTATTATATTAAATATTATTAACATAGTCAAATAAATATACTATTATTCTAATTATTCCCAAAAAATGGCAACGCTAATTATTGTAATGATGCCTTTAATCTGTGTTTGCAACTAGTTTTCGAAAAACTTTTATTAAAAACTATAAATATTACACAATTTAATAATATTTATGTTATAATATATATGTATAGCATATTTATTGAGCATTAATATTCTAATAATTCTTTAACCAAGAGAGGGTTTCATTTTGGATTCAAAAGATGATAGGCATATGCCAAAAAAAACAGTTGCTTTTAAAATATTATATTTAGCGGTTGTTTCTTTAATAGTTTTATCCTTAGCTTTTTCATTAACTGCCTGTGAGTTGTTTAATATTGATAGTTCATCAACAGACACAACTACGGACACCGTTGACATTACGGGTCTCGACATAAAATTTAATATGGTCGAGCACCCAGTAGCTCCAAATAGTGCAATCGTAGATGTAGTCGAAGCAATCCACTCATCTGTTGTTGAAATTACTGTTACTTCATATAACACTAACTCTTCAGGTAGCGGAGTGATTGTCTCATCTGATGCTACCTACTCATATATATTAACTTGCTACCATGTTGTTGAATATTACTCAAGAAACAGCATAAAAGTAACGCTAACAGATGATTCTAAGTATACGGCTTCTTACATTGGAGGGAATTCAGCAGAAGACATAGCTCTCTTAAGGATTAAGGCTGGCAATTTAAATGTAGCAGCGATCCGTAACGTGACAGAGACGCCTGTAAAACTAGGTGAGGACGTAATAGTTATTGGCAATCCACTAGGAACGCTGGGTGGCACTGTCACACGTGGCATAATCGGTGGATTAGCAAGGGAAATTGTTGTAGGGAATTACTCCATGACTGTTTTGCAAACAGATGCATCTATTAATTCTGGAAATTCAGGTGGCGGAATGTTCGATGCAAATGGTCTCTTGATAGGTATTATTAATGCAAAGAGTGCCGCAACAAACACAGAGGGTTTGGGCTTTGCGATTCCAATTGAAATAGCGATGAGTACTGTATCCTCGTTTCTGAAATCATAATTGTTTTAATTTAGGTCATAATGTAATATAAAATCCATCATTAACTTAATTGTTTGTTTTTAACTATTTGTTTAAACATAAATATTCTTAAATTTTACTTAATTTCGATTAGCCAATTTACCTTGTTTAAAAATTGTCTCACTACAAAATGCATAAAACTGTTCATTTATATATATTTTATTTGACAGTTATGCTTTTTATGTGTTAATATGTTAGTGAATTAAAATTCTATGTGTTAAAATAGAATTGATCAGCAAAGTTTGTATGCTCGGAGGAATACTCAAGTGGTTGAAGAGGCGTCTCTGCTAAGGATGTAGGACTGTCATGGTCGCCTGGGTTCAAATCCCAGTTCCTCCGCCAAGTGCAACCGCGTTTGAACTCGGTTGAAATAAAATATTACTTTGTATGCGGTTTGCCGTGTATCATTTTTGATACAAAACTTGCACCACATAAAGAACAATCTCCATATCAATACAATGAGCGTGGCGAACACGGGTGGTTTGTTAAGAAAGAAAAAGCCAGCGAATAATCGTTGGCTTTCAATGTTTATACTTTTTAAAAATTATTTATTAACTTTAATTCAATAAGACGAATTTTCAGTGTTATTTCAGACACAGCGAATTTCTTTGTTAAATTTCCACTTACGGCTTTCCATAATTGCCATTTTGAACCTTGTGTTTCAATTTTTAGAAAAACATTGCTCGTTTGAGAAACCCTATATCTAAACCAATTTGTAAATTCTTTAATTATACGGTCGTGTGGTAACAAAAAACACCTTGCAAAATAGTTCGCTTCATTTTCTTGCTTTGATATAGTTTCATCTTCTTCATTTATGTTGTTACAAAAAATAGAAGTGTTATACAGATTGTGTCCCAAAATATAATGACCGAGTTCGTGGGCAATAGTAAAATTCTTTCTGCCACTTGGCGTGATATTGTTTCTCACAATTATGTGTGGTGGGTAATCTGGGACTTTAACCAAAGCACCTAAAAAACTATTGCTATCACTTTTAATTTCGCTAAACCATAAACTTTCAGCCTTAATTATTTTAGCAAGCGACTTTGCAGGAGTTCCACGCTTGATATGTTCTGTATAAATATTAAGTGCGGCGTTTTCTATTTTTACTTTGTCCATCTCTTTCACCAACTTTTTCACGATGTGCTTTATAGATATTTTGGATTGTTTGCTCGTCTATGTCGCCACGGGCAGCCAATCCAATTTGTTCTTTGAAGTTTTGATATTCCACTTCTACAATAGGCAATGAAATTGTTTTACATTCATTTATATCGCCGCCCTTAATCACTACTTGCCCATTCATAAGCATAGGCAACAACCAATCACGCAAGGTTGCAAGTTCAAAATTTTCTTGTCTATTTGTAACAATTTTGTCAAACATAGGTTTAACTATTGCTTGAAATTCTTGTAAGATTTTTTGTGGTGGAATTATCACATCATAACTTTCTACAAAAGTATCAAATAAAAAGTTTTTAATACCACTTGTTTTACCTTCATAACCAAAGAAAGCACCTACACTATATAATTTCTGCCACAAGAAATAAAACCAATAAAAATAATCTTCACTTTTTAATGAGATTGCTTTACAAAAATTAGAACATATTAAAGGAGTGTCAAAACCTTTTATCAAATCCATAGGTAGATAAGCAATACGACCAGTAGATTGAGTTGGACTTCCACCAGAAATTTCAATTATAAAGTCATTTGGTTGTAAAATTTTACTTGTGTTTTTAGTTAAGATGTATCGTTTAGGTGCATTAAAATATTCGTTACCAACAAGTGCATTTATGTCAGCACCACGAATACAAATGACTTTCTTTGTGTAATTGCCTTTTGATTGTTCTTCACCCCAATCACCATTCTTTTGTAATGCTATTACATCTTTTAATTTTTTTATTTCCCAGTCATCCTTTTTATTCTGCACGAAATACCATTCGTAAATTTCCCGTGCCATTTCTTCTAATTCTGCGTTGATTTTATTATTCAATGTAATTTTGTCGTCAAGCAATGATAATGTTTTGGCAATGGCGGTTTGTGTTGGAAGTGGCGGAAGTTTAATATCTAAATTTTCTAAATCACTTGGGTTAATAGACGGATAAGCAGAAACATTTAACATTGCTATTGTATGTAATTGATTTGTGATTTTTTGTTGTGTCAAAAAGTAATAAATATATTTTGGTTCTGTTATATTTATATTTGTATCAATAGTTGCAAAGCCAGTTGAAACGACAATATTATTTTGTGGCTTATCAAAAATAGCATAATGTTCTAAATTTGGACGAACTGTTGAATACACTATCGTTTTATCTTTGACCGCTCTTTTTGCTCTGCTTGGTAAATCGTTAAAACTGGAAAATTCTAAATAATTACTTATAACACCTTTTGTTGCAGAACTTGTATCTAAATACAAAATATTATCGAAATTATCATTACGAAAATTTGTCTCATTTATTTTTGCAATGTCTTTTAATCTCATTCCCCACCACCTGTGAATTTTAACTTTTTTAATTGTGTGGCAATTTCATTTTCAAGTTTTTTATTTTCAGCGAAGAAGCCATTTAATCTATTAGTGCGTGTTGTAATTATGTTGTTAAATTCTTTTGCTGTTATGTCGCTATATTCAATTTTAATATCAAAGTATTGACCAGCCGAAAATGAGTAATGTTTGTTTTTTATCATTTCATAATCAAGCACCACCGAGAAATCTTCAATGGCTTGTAATTTGTGAAATGCGTCAATAATTTTCTGTTCATCCGCTTTTGACAAATATCTTTTTTTGTTTTCGCCGTCATTTCGCTCTTCGCCCAGTTTACTTGCGTCTACTAAAACGACTTTACCGTTTACATTTGTTTTATCTATAAACAAAACCGAAACGCTTGTGCCAGTGGTTGCGAAAATATTACTCGGCATTGAAACAACACCTTTAAGCCAACCTTTACCTACAAGAAGTTGACGGATACTTTTGCCAATTCCACTTGACGCAGTAATAAAACCTTGTGGCACAACAACCGCCGCTTTGCCATCATCAGTAAGTGAATAAATTATATGCTGTAAAAATGAGAGATAAATATATGTTTTCGTCCCCACCTTTTTTGAAGTTACTAAATTGGGAATGCCGAACGGAAATCTATCTCTTTGTAGGTCTGCAACGGCTTTCATATCGTCCCATTCTTTCTTTGAAGTCTGTGGTTCAAAAGGTGGGTTTGAAACAATGTAATTCATTTTTGTTGTGGCAGTGTGGTGGTTGTGTAAAATTGTATCGTCTTTGATTATGTTATTAATTGAGTGAGAAAGGTTGTTTAATATCAAGTTTAATCGTAAAAGATTTGTTGATTTTTGCGATATGTCTTGGCTATATATCGTGCATTTATCCGTTCCTATCCGTGAAGCAATATTCATAAGCAAAGTGCCCGAGCCAGCAGACGGGTCATAAACGGTTACATCTTGCGGTTTGTCATTGCCTATTAAAATTTCAGCCATAACTTTTGCGATAGAGTGCGGAGTATAATATTCTGCGTATTTACCACCACCGTCTTTGTTATAATCCTTTATCATATATTCAAAAAGAGTTGAAAAGAAATCAAAACCAGCAGAGAAAATATCGTCAAAGTTAAATTTTGCGTTTGCAAGTGCGTTGATAATCTCTTTTGCTACACCTTGTCTTTTTGACTTGTCATCAATAGATTTGCCGATAAGTTGTTCTTCAAATAATCGTATATCAGTATTTCCACCAGTATGCACCGAGTAAATGTCATTGTTTGAAATTGCAATATCGTTTAATGTATCGTCAAAAGTTTTATCAAAATCGTTTTGGTCTTGTTGAGTGAAAAGAAATTCAAGTAAGTGTTCGGGTTTAAGATGAGCCGAATTGTTGGCAACTTCAATCATAAGCAGTTTATAATCGTTTTCTTTTAACTTTTTAAGGTCATTGTAATTTTTTATGCTTGGTTTTATTTTGCCAACTTCATACAAAAATTTGTCGTTCAAAAATTTATACAAAAAACTTTGCGTAACGATTTTATATTCGTTTGCGTCCCCACCAAGTCCATTTGCTTTACAAATGTTTCTTATTGAGTTAATAAGCGATTTTATTTGTTCTTCGTGATTGTTCATTTTCATTTACTCCTTTTATGCCATTGCTTGATACTCATACAAGTATTCGTTTGCCGTAAGTTTTGATAAGTCCACAACTATTTTAATATCTGCGTCCTTGCCATAAATTTTGAAAGTGTTAAGCACTTCTTGTGCCACCAAGTTATTGAAGTATGGTTGATTTTTCAACATATCTCTTCGCAATAGGAATTGGCTATCTATGTTTCGCTTTATTGTTTGCAGAATATTAAACAACCATATCTTTGCACTTATCGTTCCGCTCGGTTCATAGGTTTTGTAAATTCTTGCGTATTTTCTATCCCCATTAAATTTATCTCGTAAAACCCCATATCTGCGATTAAGGTCTGCTACACGCACCCAAATGTTATCAAGTTCAGTTGAAACAAAGGTCGCTGTTTCTTTTGATAAATCGTTGTTCTCTATTTTATGCTTGTTAAGCAGTTGTCGAAATGCTTCAAAGAGCGTTAGCCATTCGGGGTCTTTTGGTTCGTTCAATTCTTGTAATGCCATTCTTATCCTGTGTGCTTTATCTTGTAAATCATTTGCAAGCATTTTAAGTTCTTCTTCGCCTATCTTCGTAAAGTTGAAAACAACATCTTCAATCGCAATATTTAATAGTTCTTTTGAGTTTATATCCGTAATTGCATTTTGTGCGTTAATAAGTGCCAAGCGGTCGCTCACCATTGTTAAAAGTTGCGAAATAAGTTTGAAGTCCACATTATCCAAAACTTCGGTATGTCCCAGTAATCGTGCAATGTTATAAAGTTCTCTAATTTGTTCTAACGCTTTTTTGAGTTGCAAAAGTTTATCTCGGTTAAGTTCAGTAATTTGTCGGCTAAAAGTTTCTTTGTTGTCCGTTGAATAATCAACCAAAACACTTTCACTTTTCATTAACTCACTATCAATTTCTTTTTCACTCATAAACAAAGAGCCAAATATATCGTCTTTGTTTTCGCCAGTGCTTGCCGTGTCATATTCACGGTTAAGTTCGTCAAAGTATGCTTTGTTTGTAATATCAAACTCTGCGGATATATCGGCGAAATCAACAACATATCCAATGCGAAAATCTTTATATGGTCGGTTTACACGAGTTAATGTTTGCAACAAGTTATGTGCCTTTATTTTTCGCCCTAAATAAAGTTTCTTCAATCGTGGAGCGTCAAAGCCAGTTAATAACATTGAGTATACAAAAAGAAAATCAATCTTACCATCTTTGAAATCTTTTATTTGTTTTTCTCTTGTTGACTTGTCATTTTCATTATGCAATATCAAAGCGGAAGTAAAGCCGTGTTGGGATTTTGTTTCATTGAATTGCTTAAACATTTCTCTTGCTTGCTCACTACTATCACAAACAATCATTGCACCTATTGTTTTGTCTGCAAAACGAATGCGAGAGTTTTTGAAGTCATTTAACACATATTCAAGCATAGGTTCAACAAAATGTGGGTGTGCTTTTAACTCTTTCTTATCCAGTATGCCAAGTTTAATTTTCAGTTCTTTTTCAACATTCCGTATAACTTCTTTCATCTTTTCTTTGTATGAAGTTTCAATCTCTTCACGCAAAAGTTTCAATGTATAGCCGTCCTTTATTGAACTATTGTAATAATATTTGTGGATATATTCGCCAAAGATATTTCGTGTTGTTTTAACTTCTTCTTTGTTCGATAAACTCTCTTCATCTTCGTCTTCTTGTTTGTGTTCCTTGTAAATAATTAAAGGTGTGCCAGTCAACGCAATCTTAATTGAGTTTTTGTCGCTACTATATAAATTTGCAAGCGAACTGCCTTTCGGGTCATAACTTCTATGTGCTTCATCAATGAAGTAAATTCGTTGCACATTTATATCATAACCACTGCTATTGAAAGCGGTAGTATCGTTTTTGAATTTTTGTATATTTATAACGGTTATGCCACTTTTTGCGGTGTTTGACTTAAATTCTTTTACTAACTCATCTTTGTCTTGCACTGTTGATATGGTCAAGCCACGCTTTTTGAATTCATCACACGCTTGTTTTAACAAGTCCAATCTATCAACAATGAAATAGAATTTTGGCACAATTCCTTTCTTGCTGTAATAGTCAGTGAGATAGCGAACAGAATAATAAGCAAGTGCCGTTTTTCCACTCCCTTGCGTATGCCAAATAACACCTTTTTTAATGCCAGCGTCTAACTTTTTGCGAATATTTTTTGACGCAAAGAATTGTGGGTATCTCATTATGTGTTTTTGCAAAATAGGCTCGCCTTTGTCCCCGATTTCGTCCACATATGCAATGCCAAATTGTAAAAGCATTTTCAAGCGGTCTTTTGTAAAAAGTGAAGTCAAAATGCTATTTGTTGGTGTGCGTTCGTCTTTGTTTGTCAAAAACTCTGGTGAGTGTTTAAGCATAGGTCGGTTATTATCTTTCAAAATCTCATCTTCGTCTGCGTCTTTAATTTCGGCGAGTTCTGGCAATTCGTGTTTTAATTCTTCACGGAAATTGTTAAATTTAACTTTGCTATTTCGGGCGGTTGTTGCATAAAATGCCCCTTGTAGTTGGTCTTGTCCTATGTCGTCATATTGCATATTGTTTGAGAAAACCAATAATTGAGTTATATTTATAAACTTACGAAATTTGTCGTTTTTAAAACGGTCGTTAATTCTATCTCTTTCTGCCCTTATTCCATCACGGTTGTTTGGTATCTTTACTTCTATGAAAGAAAGTGGAAGTCCATTTATAAATATCGTAATGTCGGGGCGAAAATAATCTTCTCCGTTTTTACAATTTAATTCAGTGCAGAAGTGAAAATAATTTTTGTCAAAGTTATCCCAATTTATAATTTTATATTGACTATTTCCAGCACCAATCAAGCGATTGTAAAAAGTTTTTCCCAAATCATCTTGTCCAAGTTCCAAAACAATGTTTTTAAGTTCTTTTTCAAAAATGGCTTTGTCTTCTTTACTTGTGCTTTTAAGTCCATTGAGTTTGAAAAATTGTTCTTGAAAAATATTTGTAATGATATTTGTATCGTTGTTAAAAGTGAAAGAATTGTCTTTCAGGGACAAATACTTATAACCTAATCTTGTAAGATGAACGAGTGCTGGGATTTGCACCCGTGCATTTTCATTGAAATCCATTACTTGTTCTCCTTTTTACATCTCCATAATGCCATTGGGTGATTTTGTATTCTCCCTAAAATCTCATTGCTGCTAAAAAGTAATTCGGGTTTATATTCTTGCTTTTTGAAGTGCAGGATAAATTCTTTTTCCTTATCAGTTAGAGCGACAATGTTTCGTATAAATTTTATCACATTTTCTTGTGCTGTTTCAAGGTTGAACTTGTCATTATTTTTAAGAACGGGTTTTAATAGATTTCTAAAATCTCTATCTGCAATGTTCTCAATATTTTCCAAATCAAGGTCATCAATGTCTTGTTCGCCACCGACCATATTATAAAAAACTAAACACTTACGCAATAATTCGTAATCAGCCGTTTTAATTATTTTGTTTTCAAGCATACAGTTGACATCATATAAATCTCTTGGAGTTGCACGAGATAGCAAGGCATTTATTTTACTTGCATACAATTCTATTTTATCAAGTGTTAAAATTTCAAATTCATTTGCGGATAATTTTGTGTTTGAAGTTATTTTGGGAAGAGAAAGTATATGCGACCTATCGCCATAGTTTATTTCAACTTCTATTTTGTCTTGGTTGCCATTCGTGGCAATATATGAAATGCGATAGGATTCAAGCACATACGAACTCCTTTGTCGTTCCGCAAGGCGATAATTTGCGTTTGTTAAGTATTTCATAAAAACTTCACGAAAATTATCTCTAAAAGATTGTGTTTCTTCTTTTGTTAGGTTTTCTGCAAAATCAAGGTCAATATCAACCGATAATCTCGGCATATCCGTAAATAATAAATTTATGGCTGTTCCGCCTTTTAATGCGAATTTATCTTTGCAAAATTTATCAGTGTTTAGAAACTCCAAAATATCACAAAGACGCATAACTTTTTCGGTGTTATCTCTTTGAAAATTATTTTCTTTTGCAACTCTATCTACAAATTCTCTACTTAAAATTCGTCTCATTATTATTTTATCTCCTTTGTGTAACCAAGTTCAGGCGGAAAATCGGGTGCTATGATTTTCCATTTATAACTTACAGACCCTTTATAACCCAAATCCTGCATAAAGTATATAACACTTTTGCCAATATTCCGCTCGCATTCTTCAAAAAAACTTTGTGGAAGATTAAGCAAATTATTAAATTTCTCAAATATAAAGCCAACTTTTTGATATAAACATTTATTGGCATATCGTTTTACTATAGTAAGTAATTTATCTACATTTGCTTCTTGGCAGTCCATAAATGCTTTTATGAGTTCTTCGCTACCGCCAGCAAGGTCAACTTTATCAACACAATCAATAAGCGTTTGCTCATAACTTGTTACAACAATATCCGTAGATGATTGGATATTCTCAATATCAGCAGTAACGGGATAATAAACAAATTTATATTGTAATCCGTCATATTCAAAAGTTGCGAAACGCTCGGTGCTTCCAACATACACAGTTGTAAACACTTGATTTGCTTTTCCATAAAATTCTAACGCACTGTGATATGCGATAAAACTACCTTTATTTATTTTTGAAGCAATCATATACTTATCTACATAAACGGTTTGAGTTGCAGGGTTTATTAAAGCATAAAGTCCATTTTTGATTTTTGATATTTTGTTGTCTTGCACACTTTTTTTAAGGTAGTAAAAAGCATTGTTTCGGTTCGGGAAATACTCCAACGCTTCTTCGGTGGTAAACACTAACTTCTTCAACAATTCTTGCATATCTTTCATATTCCAAATTATAGCAAAATAGTTTAATGAATGTCAAACTATTTTACTAATATTTATAATAGTGTTCACCACGGCATATTTGGGTCGTCTACTATTGGCACAAGGTCTATTTTAGGTGGCTGTATTTTGGGTGGTTCGGGGGTTTCGGATTTTGGTGGTTTTCTATAATGTGAGTTAAAATCGAAGAAACGGTGTCCGTATGCTTCAAAATATAGCATATCGTAGGCAACCTTTATATTAGCAATCATATGTATTCGTTTCGGCTTTTTTCGTATAAGTTCGTGCCAAGTAATTTTGTTGTTAAGCAAATCAATAAGGTCATTATATAACTCTGTATTCTCATCGGGTTTGTCTTCCGTTTCAAATGTGTCTATCGTTGAAATTCGTTCAGTTGGGGCGTATAGATATTTCTTTTGTTTCTTTGCAGTGGGTGTATCGTGTATTAAATAACTAAAAGCGGATAGTGGGTCGTGGCAGGTTTGGACGAAAACTATACCCATATCATCTGTTGAAAATTGTTTGAACCAAGCACCCCGTTGATTTTTGTTAAATTGTATAAGAAAATGATAATGCGGTTTTTTAAGTTCTCCATTATCGTCTTTGTCTTTATCGTGTAGGATATAAGCATAAGATTTTATATCCGTAGACGATATTATATGGGTTAATTGTTCCAAGTGGTAGTGTTGTGCTACAATATCTATGTCAGTAGGGAGCTAGAAACGGCCTAGTTTCCCAAAGTGATAACCGAATATGGCATGAGCAGTCAATCCAACGTGACACTGCTAAAGACCAGAGGAGTGGTTACTATGGTAAAACAATGTACGGTAGTATATGGCTACAACACTTACGTGTTAGAAAGTGTGGCGGCGGCACGTAGGAAAGCGAGAGCTCTAACAGCAGAGAATCCAAAAGCACGAGCTAGTTTATATGTTGATAATAAGTTGATAGAGATAATTGGTATTGACTTGCGCGCTTCTGAAATTCCGATCGAGTCACTTCTGAGAGGTGTCCCTGAAGAGGATTGGGGCCTGGCGTGGGAG
>JAIRMA010000068.1 GCA_031259085.1 Christensenellaceae bacterium | reverse complement strand
TCTTTAATATTTCAATATCATGATCTGTTGCTTTGTCTAGTGATGATGACCTATAAAAATACCCCGATTTAACTATGCTCCCATTTTCAAGCTCAATACCACCTAAATCTCTTATGTTTATAATTTTTTGCATAATTTATTTTATCATATTGAGAGAATTATATCAATATTTCTGTATGAATTTGAATAGTATATTTCAAAAAGTTAATTATCATAGTAACTGCAGTTCCTTAAAAATCCTGCACTAAACTCGAGACACTTGAGAAAACTGCATTTAATATGAGAAATAGAGGTTGATTTTTATTATTAATAAGCTTTTTGAAAGTTGTGACATTTGAACCATTGTGTGGTATAACCTAAAATTCGCGTTTGTTAACATACTCAAGCTAAAATGGCAAATATATTGTGATAACAAAATGAAGCATAGTTAAATATTTGATGAAAAACGAGTTAATTTTTTTAATTAAAGTTATCGAATTATGTAATGCTTCTAGTGCCTCTCTCTGTGGGGCACGCAGGCTCATTGCGTATCCGATTTGTTTTACTATATCCATTATCTTACCTCGCTTTCAAATACGCACTTATCAAGTAAATCTTTGGGTATCTTTTTTACAATTACATTGTCGGGTAACCGCAAGCCGGACTGAATCCTTGTGCCACAAATTAGAACAGAATCTTTTTCCCCAATGTCTTTAAGCAGGTTCATAACATAAGCTGCACTTACAAGGTCTTTGGCGATATGTATAAACCGGGTTTCCGAACTGCGCCCGTGCATTTCGCCCTGCGGTATGTACTTAAACCCCTCCAGCTTACAGATAGCCTCGCAAAGCATTTCATATGTGTAAAACTTATTGACCTTGTATATAGGCAATTCAGAATGTTTTTCAAGCAAGCTGGGCGCAAGCTCATAAAACTTGTAACCTCCTCCGCCTTCCCATCCGATAGCCTTGCTGATGCCGCCTTGTTCGCCGTCTATAACTTTATCAAGCCTTGCATTACAGTGCGTATAAGCATGATCGCCGAGCTCAATACCAATCCATCGTCTGCCGATTTTTTGCGCAACTGCTGCTGTCGTGCCCGAGCCAAGGAAGGAGTCAAGAACAATATCATCTTCACTTGTTGTCATTTTAAAAATACGATGCACTAAGGCTTCTGGTTTTTTACCGCGTGCAAAAACAACACTTCCTTCTTTGGTCAGGTTTTTCATGTGCGCGTTAAAATCCCAATAAGTGCCTTGCAACATCTTTTTATAGAGGACTCCGTCTATCTCTTCACTTGTATCCTTTAGCCATACAAATAGATTGCAGATGTCATCTTTGTAGAACTGCTCGTACACTTGACCTTTATTTTTTCCTGTTTTAGGTATGTATTCTATAGATAAAATGGAATCGGTAAGATTAAGCTCGCGCCGCGCCGCAATTATTCGAGTGCGAATGGATGACTGTGCATTAGTAGTTCGAAATATTCGCGTTCCGTATTTTCTATAAGCCTCTTGTTCGGTAATTTCATCTAATTGAGCAACTTGTCTAATTGATTTTATTACAGGATTTTTTCTTCTAAACACTCTAATATCATTTCCATCGCCATCAAGAGCATTGCCTACAAATTCCTTTTCTCCGTCGTTAACTAAGACTGATGTATATTTCCAGCTTATTCCGTTATCGATATAGTTTTGTATTAATTCAGACAATTCAGTGTAGTCATATGCACCTTTGAACAGGGGCATAGCTTCATAGTTTTTTGCGTAAATCAAAATATACTCACAATTCTTTTTTAAGCGTTTATCTTCTCCGCCGCCAGATGCTCCGGCTATGTTTTTCATGTTCACAGAAATCATATTAACAAAATTCTGACGGCCAAAAATTTCATCGCACAAAACTTTCAAATATGCTTGCTCCTCGTCATCAATCTGGATCCAGATGCTTCCTTCGTCTGCTAATAGTCTACTCAATATTTCCAACTGGGGTTTCATCATATGCAACCACTCAGAATGCTCCAATCCATCATCGTATCCAACATCAGTACCGTCAGAATTTATTCGACTGCCAGTATTATACGGTGGGTCGATATAGATACACTTTATCTTGCCAGCAAAATCCTGCTCTAAGGCTTTTAGAGCAATCAAATTGTCCCCGTGGATTAGCATATTGCCGCTGTCGGGGTCGCCGTATGATTTTGATTTGTCCTCAATCAAAATGCGTGTCTCTAATTCTTTTTCTTCATATTTACCCACCCATGTGAGTTCAAGCTTACCCGTTTTTTGCATTATGCTCTCCTAAATTTTTACTGCGTTCTTGGGGACGACTATGGGGGTGATTTCAAACTGCCCTGCGAATGTTTTAAGTTCTTCTGCCGCTTGTTTTTCGACAGCTGTCATGTGGTTCTGGAAGTCTTCGTCCCTGGCTTTATGCTTTACCTTTAGCTTATCAACAATGGGCAGAACCGAAAACTTAAATTCAATTCGTCAAATTTCCGATTTAAAGAAGATCAGGTTAAATTCTATTAACTGTTGCTCTTTTTGCGAGCCATCATTATATTTTCCCTGTTTTGAACTTGTTTTTTTAGTTCATTTTTAGTTTCTATTTGTTTTTTTATCATTTTGGACATAATTAGACACTCCTCTCCTTTTAAACAAGGCCTTTGAGGTATATGTATCTGTTGATATTGTACAGCAAATTTTTACCTACAATTTCATTTCTAACTTTTTCAGATCAATACTTTGTACCTTTATCTTTTTGAATGTCATATTCATCCAACCAAATATGTGCTCTACCCTTGCCCTTATTCTTGAACGCTCTCTGTTTGTTTCTTTCTCCTCTGCCGTTAACGCGCGATTCCAATATGCCCTATTAATCATATGTAGTACAACAGCATCATCACATGTTTCTTTCAATTGCATGGGTTCGCCTACATATGCGCTATCACCATATACCTTCTTTGTTTTTTCATCTATTAATCCTTGCATATTTGACTATCATATACTGACGGAGGTGTTGTTTTCGAGCTTACTATTAATTTGCTTTCAACATCTATTGCTAAACGGTTTTTATACCCAAAATAACTACGCCCATGTTTAAACGTCGCTCTCGCATCCATGTCTTTTTGCGCTTTTTTCTTCCTATTAGACTCCTTTTCCCATTCACTAGGCACTTTTCCATCTTTGATTGCTTCATCTTCTTTCTTAGTATTACGAGGTCTGCCAACCTCCACCATTGACGAATCTATAATAATTGTATCGGTTTTATACATCCCCTCATCCATCATTATTCCAAGTTGCATTTCAAATAATTCATCCAATACAAAATGTTCACTCAGCAAGGTGTTAAAATCATTTACAGTGTGATCGTCTGGAAATCCAGAAATCATTCCTATGAAATATTGATAGGCTATATTCACTTTAATATGATCAATAACATTTGCATAAGATAAATTAAACAACCATTTTAATATCAGTATTTTGAGCATCGTCTCAGTTTCAAATCGAGGACGTCCACCTTTTTAATGATCTTTTTCGCTAAAAACTATTTGATCAATTTTCTTAGCCATTTTTGGAGGTGAAGCATTTTGATTTATGACTTCTAACTTTCTACCTATATTAGTGTTTAGAACATCTGAGGCAAAATATAAGTAGGCTTGATTGCGATTGTATTTCATTTTATCACCAAAATAATTGAAATTTCTGACATAATTCTAGCACATTAATAATTTTTTGTCAATAATATTTGAATAAATAGTTTATAATTGGGATAATATCAGATTTAATTGTTAAAACAGCTTCTATGATGCAAAAGATTGACTTATGTCAGCAGTTCAAATCTGACCATCAGATCCAAAAACAACAAAGGAAATTAAATTGAGGTTTATCGAATTTTTATAAGTCCAAAAGACGGATATTCATTTAGTGCCCTGTATTTCACCTGACCTAACATGTTTGTTTCTAATTTTCTAGGAATGCTATCTATAATGCTATTCAAACTCAAATGTTCTGCACCATCTCTAGGATTTTTTAATTAGAATTTCACTTTTCTATTTGATTGTTTAGATAGATTACAAATTTGAACAATGCATATGAATTAAAAAACATATTAATTAAATGTGCTGAATTTTCATATTTTGACTATATGATCTACATGACATGTTTGATTGTTTGAAATATTTAAAAAGCGAATAATCTGCTTTTTTGTCAATTGTTACATATGTTAATGTCAAAATATAGATTTTATTTATTTATTATGATATAATAGATTTATAAGGAGCCTTAGCTTATGAAGATTTGTTTTTTGGGTGCTGGTAGCACTGTATTTGCAAAAAATGTGTTAGGGGATTGCTTATTAACCCCAGCTCTTGATTCTTTTGATTTGTCATTGCACGATATTGATGAGCATCGCTTAGATGAGTCATTTCAATTGATTTCCACTCTAAACAAAAATTATCATGGCAAAGCGCATATTACAGCTGAACTTGATCGCAAAAAGGCATTGGAAAATGCCGACTTTATAGTAAACGCTGTTCAAATAGGCGGATATAAACCATCTACTGTAGTTGATTTTAAAATACCACGAAAATATGGGCTCAAACAAACTATTGGTGATACAATAGGTATAGGGGGCATTATGCGTGCATTGCGAACTATACCTTTTTTGGATAAATGTGCAACAGATATCGCGGAGGTTTGTCCCAATGCATTATTCTTAAATTATACTAATCCCATGGCTATGCTTACAGGACACCTGCTCCAATATACTAAAGTCCGTGCAGTTGGACTTTGTCATAGTGTTCAGAGTTGTGTACCTCACTTATTTAAATACCTAAAAATGACAGATAAACTTGATGGTGTACAATGGGATATTTATGGTATTAATCACCAGTCCTGGCTAGTTGACGTTCGAGACAAAGATGGAAACGATTTATATCCTGAGATTAAGACGCGAAGTCTTGATAAAAAAATTGCCCCGTTTACTGATAGAGTTAGAAGAGAAATCCTTGATACGTTTGGATATTATCTAACAGAATCATCAGAGCATACTGCTGAATATATGCCTTATTTTATTAAATCAAGATATCCCGAGCTAATTTTAAAGTACCTTATTCCGATAAATGAGTATCCTAGGCGTTGCCGAAATCAAATAAGAGGATGGCGCGCTCAAAAAAGGAAATTGCTAACGCAAGGTAGTAATTTGACACATACTAGAAGTAATGAATATGGATCTAAAATAATTGAAGCTGCAGTTACTAATGTACCTTATACATTTCATGGAAGCGCTTTAAATACAAATGAATTGATACCAAATCTGCCAAGAGAAGCTTGCGTCGAGGTTCCAATTACTGTGGATTCACAAGGCTTCCATCCATCAAAATGCAATCCTCTTCCTGAACAATGTGCTGCGATGAACCGCACCAATATAAACGTTCAATTACTAACACTTAAAGCTAATCAAACGCGTGAGTTAAAAGATATTCAACTAGCAGCAGCACTTGATCCACATACTTCTGCTGAGCTTTCTTTATCACATATTAAATCTATGTGTATGGAGTTATATTATAAACACCTAAACGATGGGTTCATGCCAGAGTACATTGTCTAAGACATTAAATGTTTCTAGGTTATAACATTGGCATACTAAATCTTCATCATATAATTTTCAATTTGTTTTACTTAATCTGTGTCTAAAGTATTAGTTAGGTTTTTTCGAATATCGCCACTTTCGTCTAATAGTGACAAGTACACTGAAATGCGTACGGCATTGATGTAACGCCATGCTCTATTCGCTGACAAATAGAATGGAGCATATGCGATCGAAGCTAGTATTGTAAATACCCATTGTACTAACTCCTGTTCAACAGGAAATATGATAACCGTAGTCGCCGCACAAATTGTTGAAAATAGTGTAAGATATACAAACGCCCAGTAATGCCGTGAAAACTCAGATCGCTTTTCATATATGCGCTTACACGTTATATATTGTATAATAAAAACAAATACAAGTAGTACAAGCATAGATATAGATACTTCTAAAATATAACGGCGAATTAAGGAAAGCCCAGCTCGAATTGCAACAAATAGAATTAAATACCCAATTAATGCTAATGTAGACAAGTCTAAAGCACCTTCCTTGTCTTTAACCTTATTCTTTGTAGAATGCTTTTCCAGCCCAGCCATTACTAGTGCTGAATAATTTACTAAATAATCTTTTTCGTTTTTTAAAAGTATGTGTGTTTTAAACTCAAAGACGGAACTAATAATTAAAGACAGTGCAGTTACTACAATGGCCAGAATTTTAAGTGCACTATTGAAAGTTAAGGAATATAGAAGAAACACTAAAAAACTTAAACCAACACAAATCCATGATATACAAAAATAGTGTCTTAGATCTGCATTTAATTTTAAAATAAATATGTCTAGTTTTATAATGTTACAAAATAGAGCCACGCCTGCTATAATCGTAAAAATGCTGAATATGGGCGATACTATATAAACTGCACCTTGATAGACTAGCAGTTCATCAACTATCACACTCGTTAAGAGTGCAATGAAATAAATCAAATTTGCTATTAATTTCACTAGATGACTTTTATATGGCGTTGTGGCGACATCTGCTAAAGATTTCGTCTTAATCATATAAGTTTCCTCAAATGTCCTATATTCTTTCTTAAATTTACAAATCTTAAATCTTAGGATATATATATTATATCACATTGAGAGAATAAATACTATTTATAATGTTATTTATATATAAATATGTGCCTAATTATTGACACAGTTAATAATATATTATAACACAACAGTATGAAAAATAGCTCCCACAGTTTGAAAGCGGCCACCCTTTTTAAGTAATATACTGTAGGATTATCAAAAGTCCTTTTATGAGCTTTTCTAAATCATATTTCTCAAGTTTTAGTAAAAAGTTAATAGATAGACAGGTATTAAAAACACGATAAGAGGAGTATATATATAAAATAAGAATAGTAAAGCAAGAATCAAAAGAGCTTATTTAAAAAGGCGCAACGCTTAACCCTAGAATGCTCAAAATCTTGAATAGCAACGAGAGGAAGAGTCAAGCAACTTTTGGGCAGTATTTACGTAGGAAAAGCAGAAAATAAAACAGGAACAATTTTTGAGTTATATACATTTTTATTTGATTTTGTTCCTCTATTGTGATATGCTATATAGATAATAATGGGAGGCTTTGTAGTGGATTACAAGACCGTAGCTGAAATGGCTAAATTGTGGGGATTAACCGAGCGGGCAGTTCGCAAATATTGTAGCATAAGCAAGATTGAGGGTGCAAGACTTGATGGAAAACGTTACCTCATTCCAGATGGTACGCCGATACCAGAACGCAAAAATGCAAAGAAGTTTTCGGACAACCATCTTTTGAATAGGCTAAAAGACGAAAAGGAAGGCAAAGTCAAAGGTGGCATCTATCATAAAGTCCAGGTCAACCTCACATATAATTCAAACCACATAGAGGGAATCAAGCTGACCGAAGACCAAACGCGGTTTATATTTGAAACGAACACCGTAGGCGCGGATTTTAGCGGTGTACCAGTAGACGACATCGTGGAAGCAATAAATCACTTTCGATGTATAGATATAGCAATTGACAATGCTAAGAAGCCTTTGACGGAAACGCTGATAAAGAAATTTCACTTGCTATTAAAGTCGGGGACAAGCCAATCGAGGCTTGCATGGTTTAAGGTTGGTGATTACAAAATTATACCAAACGAGGTTGGTGGGGAGTCAACATGTCTGCCAAGGGAAGTTAGGAAAAAAATGAAAGAATTACTTGCCGAATACAACGCAAAAGGAAAAAAAACACTTTACGACATCATCGATTTTCATCAACGCCTCGAAAAAATACATCCGTTCCAAGACGGCAACGGCAGGATTGGGCGGCTTATCATATTTAAGGAATCTCTCTCAAACAATATCATTCCATTTGTGATAGACAAAGAACACAGGTGGTATTATTACCGTGGGCTTAAAGAATGGAAAACGGAACAGGGTTACTTGACCGAAACCTGCTTAGCCGCGCAGGAAAAATTCAAGGAATGGTTGAAATACTTCGGGATTACGGTGTAATATAATAATCATGGGAGCGCATTCTTTATAAAACACATTTAGATGCGACTGTCTAGAAAATTGCATATAACGAAGGGGTAGGATAAAACGAGCTAGCGATAGGATAAAAGCGAACATAACAAAAAACAAAACTACTCTGTGACTTAGAGTTTCATCTGAATAAAAGAATTCAGCGTATAAATGTGAATTTACAGATCAAAATTTAATATAAAAGCATTTCCATTTGTACTGAGACATTCTTTAAATCAGTTAACATTATTTATCCACTTCTTTTTTCTGTATAGTTAATTATCAGAGCAAGTGCAGTTCTATGGTGAATCCTGCACTAAACTTGAATATGCTCAAAAGAGCTACTTTAATATGAGAAAATAGAGGAGGTTTGATTATCTAAATTTAATCTCATTCCTAAAAATAGCAGTGCGTTAATAGTAAAACACGTATCTTGATAATTAATCTTATGCTTTGCTTAATAAATATTAAGATACCTGTATCTTCATAGCAAGGTCTTTATCTAAAGCCATTCTACAATCTTTTATCAAAACAACTATGTTCCCAGATAAATCAGATGATACTCTGATTTTGCACCCTACTATTATACCTAGATCCTCAAGATGACGTTTCATTTTATCATCAGTTCCGATTTTTACGACCGTAAAATCCTGCCCGAGTGGCGCGATAGCTAGTGGCATATAATACCTCCATAGTGGTTATGAGTTTGCAAGCAGAATAAATTATATTGACCTATAAAACTTGATTATATGATTATTATATATTGTTTAATAAAAATTTGCAAATGTTTTTCTCAGGGTATATTGTCGTCTCCTTCTAGCTAATTTCAAATCAAAGCTGCTTTCATTTTAGTTACATATTTAATAATCTCATCTTTTGCATTTTCACAATAATTTTCAATTATTGAAACAATTGCACTGCCTACTATGATACCATCAGCAAATTTTGAAATTTCTCTTGCTTGTGATTCAGTATTAATTCCAAACCCAACACATACTGGGACGTCAGTTAGATTTCTAATCTCATCCACAATTAAATTTAAATCATTAGCTATTTCTGAGCGTACTCCAGTGACTCCCATTGACGAGACTAGATAGATATACCCCTGAGCATTAGTTGCTAGTTTATATATGCGTTCTTTAGATGTAGGCGCAATCAATGAGATTAAGTCTACATGCGCTTTGTTCGAAAATGGTAATACCTCACCGCTTTCTTCAAATGGCAAATCTGGTATTATAACACCATCAACACCTGATTTTTGACATGTATTAAAAAATTCCTCGACTCCAAATTTTAATATCGGGTTGTAATAAGTTAGATATACTATTGGCACATTTGTTTTCTCTCGCACCTTTTTAGTTAAACTAAAGACATCAAATAGTGTTACGTTGTTTTTTAACGCTCTTATGTTTGCTCTTTGAATGACAGGCCCTTCCGCGATTGGATCCGAAAATGGTATTCCTATTTCTATAATATCAGCACCCGATTTAGCCATTTCAATTATGTAATTATAACTATGTTCCATTGTTGGGTCGCCAGCCGTTATGAATGGTATGAAAGCTTTACCTTTTAAAAAAGCTTTTCCTATATTACTCATGTCTATCTCCTAAATTAAAACTCAATAATTTTCTTTCCACGATATCTAGCAATACTCGCAACATCTTTGTCTCCTCTTCCAGACAGGCAAATAATTACATTATCATTTTTGGGTATATTGGGTACAATTTTGATTGCATGCGCTATCGCATGAGCACTCTCAATGGCACAAATTATTCCCTCTGTTTTAGCTAAATATTCAAAGGCTGACACTGCATCCTCATCCTTTATTGGGACATATTCTGCGCGCCCCGTTTCATGTAGATTTGCATGTTCAGGCCCAATGCCAGGGTAATCTAAACCAGCAGATATTGAATAAACAGATTTAATCTGGCCTTCATCGTTTTGACAAAAAAATGACTTCATTCCATGAAAAACACCAATTGAACCAGTTGCAATTGTCGCCGCATTTTGATCAGTATCAACACCTAATCCTGCGGCTTCACATCCAATCAGCTTTACAGATTTGTCGTTTATAAAATTATAGAATATCCCAATGGCATTGCTCCCCCCGCCTACACACGCAATAACAGTTGATGGTAATTTGCCTTCGTATTCTAAAATTTGTGCGCGGGCCTCTTTACTTATTATACTTTGGAAATCTCGTACCATCATAGGAAATGGATGTGGGCCCATGACTGAACCCAATAGATAATGTGTGTCAGAAACTCGCTTTGTCCACTCTCTCATAGTTTCATTAACAGCATCTTTTAGTGTTGCAGTACCGCTCTTAACAGAATTAACTTTTGCACCCAAAAGCTCCATTCTGTAGACATTCAATGACTGCCTTTTTACATCTTCCTCGCCCATGAAAATTTCACACTCAAGGTTTAATAAGGCGGCAGCGGTAGCTGTTGCTACTCCATGTTGACCTGCCCCTGTCTCCGCAATAATTCTAGTCTTTCCAATCTTTTTAGCAAGTAATGCCTGCCCTAAAACGTTATTTATCTTATGTGAGCCCGTATGATTAAGATCTTCCCTTTTTAAATATACTTTAGCACCACCTAGTTCTTCTGTCATTTTTTTAGCATAATATAACATTGATGGTCTTCCTGCATAATTTCCTAATAACAGTCTCAATTCGTTATTGAATTCAATATCATCTTTGTAATACAAATAACTCTCATTTAGCTTGAGTACTTCATTCATGAGCGTCTCTGGAATGTACTGCCCACCAAAAATCCCGTATCTTCCCAGATTCAATTTGTTATTACTATCCATTTATTTGCCTCCGCACGAGTTCATTATATTTTCTCTACGTACTAGTTCAATAATATTTCTTATTTTTTTGAAATCTTTTAAGCCATCTGTTTCAACACCACTACTTACGTCTACTGCATATGGTTTTAGTTTAATTGCATCCGTTACGTTTTCATTGTTAATCCCGCCAGCTATAAAAAACGGTATATCCTTGATGTTGATGTTCTCCCAATTGAACATTTTGCCACTACCTCCATTGCCATTGTCAAATAACAAGTAGTCAGCTAAACTCATATCAAAATTATCTGTATTTTTGCTGGCATCAATAGCTCTTACTATACGCAAAGTCGGCCTTTTGTCCTTTAGTTTCTCAATATATTCATTAGTCTCACCGCCATGTAATTGCGCAATAGATATAACGTCTTGATCATATAAATTTATGATTTCATTAATTGGTTCATTATCAAAAACTCCTACCGTTATGATTCCATTTATTAGCTTTGATCTCATTCTTTTCGCCTGCAATGTTGGACAATACCTTTTGCTCCTTTTCGCAAAGACAAATCCTATAAAATCAGGTTTATATTCATTAACACATTCCATATCTTCTAATCTTGTCAATCCACAAATTTTAATTTTTACTTCGTTTGACATTCTCTGCCTCGTAATTGTGCCAAATATTTTTTCTTATCAGATGCCAAAATCATATGTTCCCCAATTAGGATAGCATTAGCACCAACATTTTCATACATTTTAACTTCATCTCTATTACTTATTCCGCTTTCAACTACAAAAATCCTATCACCTGGCACATGTTTTTTTAGTCTGAGTGCCTTTTTATTGTCTACAGAAAATGTTCTTAAATCTCTATTATTAACACCTATCATTCTAGATCCAGCCTCTAACGCTATATCAATTTCTCTTTCATCCCTTGTCTCGACTAAAGCTGATAAACCTAAATCATCACAAATCTTTATGTAGTCTCTTAATCTCTTAAAATCTAACAATGAAACAATTAACAATAATGCATCTGCATTTAAAATTTTGGTTTCATAGATTTGGTATTCATCAATCACAAAGTCCTTTCTTAATACTGGGATAGATACCAGTCCCTTTGCATCTTTTAGATATAGATCTTGGCCTAAGAAATAATCGTTTTCGGTTAAAACAGAAAGACCATCAGCTGAGGCCTTCTCGTATTCGATAGCAAGCAATTTGTGATCAAAGTTTTTAACGATTATCCCTTTAGATGGTGACGCTTTTTTTAACTCGCAAATAAAGGAAATTTCATTAGAAATTTTCATCGCACGCTCAAATTCGAATTGATAATCTGTGGTCAACAGAAGTGCCTCTCTTTTTAAATCTTTGATAGGCTTAATTTGTTTTGCTATATTTAATTTTCCTATTTTTTTTTCTACTATTTGATCTAATATCATATTTTTAATCTCTATTGTGTTCTGGCGTGTTTGAGTATGCTATGTATTTATTTAATAAGTTTATAGCATGACCCTCATCTATCATTTTTTCTGCTAATATGATGTTTTCATCGAATGTTGTGTTTGGTCTTGCAATATATAGTGCAGCAGCAGAATTTAACAACACAGCGTCACGTTTAGGTCCCGCACCTCCATTTAATACTGATTTGAGAATTAATGCATTATCAGACGGCGTACCACCTTTAATATCAGATTTGGTATATCTTTCAAACCCATAATGTTTAGGATCAATACTATATGTTATGAATTTCCCATTTCTTATTTCACATACGAGCGTTTCTGCACCTATTGATATTTCATCTAGACCATCTCTACCATGAACCACTAACCCATTTTTAACACCTAAGTTAGATAAAACCTCTGCCATCGGCTCGACTAAACTCTCACTATGAACACCTAAAAGTTGCATCTTAGCTCCAGCTGGATTTACAAGTGGACCTAATATGTTAAATATTGTTCTTATTGCTAATTCCTTTCGTATGGGGGCTACATACTTCATCGAAATATGATAGTTTTGAGCAAAGAAAAAGCAGAATCCAATCTCACTCAACATCTCTATGCTTTTTTTAGGTGAGACATCTATTTTTGCTCCCAATGCTTCTAAGACATCAGCTGCCCCACACATACTCGAAGCGGCTCTATTGCCATGCTTAGCAACAGGGATCCCTGCTGCAGCTACAACAAAAGCAGATGTCGTAGATATATTGAATGAATTAGAGTGATCTCCACCTGTTCCAACAATCTCTAGAGCGTCAGCATCATTTAGTGGTCTAATACAAAACTTTCTCATCCCGGCAGCTGACGCTGTAATTTCTTCAATAGTTTCACCCTTTATAGACATCGCTGTTAAATATGCTGACATCTGAATTGGGCTAGCTTCACCGCGCATAATTTCGCACATAACAGCCTCTGCCATTTCATATGTCAAACTCTCTTTTTTTACAGCTTTGATAATAGCTTCTTTTATCATTGTTCAACTCCTTTCCTTCTCGTTCGCTCTAAAAAATTTAACAAAATCTTTTTTCCATATGGTGTTAATATTGATTCAGGATGAAACTGAACACCATAAGTATCATAATCTCTATGCCTAACCGCCATGATTTCTTTGTCAGTTGTTTCTGCAGTAATTACTAGAGACTTTAAAATAGTATCTCTCCTTGCAATCAAAGAGTGATACCTTCCAACTGTTATTGTGGGTGGCAATTCAAAAAACAATTTGCAATTCTTATCAATTTCTATCAGACTGGTCTTTCCGTGCATTATGCTTTTTGCATAATCTATAGTAGCGCCGTAGACCTCGCAAATTGCTTGATGTCCTAAACATACTCCGAATATAGGAATTTTATCAGAGAATTCCTCTATCAATTCTTCACATATGCCAGCATCCTGAGGGCGCCCAGGCCCTGGCGATATCAGAATATGCGTAGGGTTCATCTTGGCAATTTCTTCACATGTTATCTCATCATTTCTGACTATCTTTATCATGTCATTAGTTAATTCACCAACTAATTGAAAGAGATTATATGAAAAACTATCATAATTATCAATCAACAAAATCATTCGTATCACCTATATTCTGGTTTTTTATAAGGGCATTAAAAACGGCTTTCGCTTTGTTTTCACATTCCTCATATTCTTTTTCAGGGACACTATCAGCTACTATCCCCGCCCCACTCCGAATAAATACTTTGTTGTTTTTTTTAAATGCAATCCTTATTGCAATACAAGTATCTGCGTCCCCAGAGAACGAAATGTAACCAATAGCACCGCCATATATCCCTCTTTTGTTATTTTCCAACTTGTTAATTATTTCACAGGCTCGGATCTTAGGCGCCCCAGACAGTGTGCCAGCTGGTAAAACAGCTTCTATTGCATCTATAGCCGATAAATTTTCAAGCATTTCTCCAGACACAGCGGATCCTATATGCATAACATGCGAAAATTTTTCAATAGCTAAATATTTTTCGACTTTAACACTTCCAAACTTGCTTATTTTTCCAATATCATTTCTACCAAGGTCTACTAACATATTATGCTCAGCTAATTCCTTCTCATCAGAGAGTAGCTCTTTTTCTAAGAATTCGTCCTCCTCTTGATCCTTCCCGCGTTTTCTAGTGCCAGCTAGAGGATAAGTAAACGCCTTATTCTCAGTCACTTTTACTAATGTCTCAGGAGAAGCCCCCGCAATTTCAATATCATCACTTGAAAAATAAAACATGTATGGCGATGGGTTAGATTGTCTCAATTCTAAATATGTCTCAAACAAACTACCAACAGCCGAAGCGCTCATTCGGTTGGATAAAACAACTTGAAAAATATCACCCTCAAAAATATGCTTTTTAGCCTTGATAACCATTTGTACATATTGCTCTTTATTAAACAACCTTTGAAATTTAGATTTGATTATAAGCGGTGGTAGTTTAGCTGGAATCCCATTTTCTACTAGCCTTATCATGCTTTCTAATTCATTAATTGCCTTTACATAATTTTCATTTAGATCTTTTGTTTTGACTGAAATTGTCAGTATGACTTTGTTGGTTACATGATCATAAGTGATAACTTTATCAAACATCATCAAATCAAAATCTTTAAATTTTTCCTCATCAGGGGCATCAAGAGACAGAGTAGGCTCTGCATATTTAATATAATCATACGCAAAGTATCCAACTAGTCCACCAGCAAACGGAGGTGCACCATTAATTTTTGGCGATTTGTTTTCAGATATTATTTTCTTAATATATGCAGCGGGATTTTTAGTATCAATTTTTATGTCGGTCACACCTCTTATAACTAAATCACCATTTAAACAGTCAATACCTAATATTGGATCATAACTCAATATTGTATATCTCCCACGTGCCCCTTTATCCTCTAGGCTCTCTAATATGAAGCACCGTTTACTCTGCGCTTTTAGGATAAGAAAAACTTCCGAGGGTTGTTTTTTTATATGGCTTAATTCAATACTAATTGGAATCGTTAAAAATCCATCAGAGATAGAGCGTGCCTCATCTAAACTAAGATTTGGCTTATATCTTTTGTCTAGCATTCAAACCTCTTGAATATTCTAAATTAAACATAAAAAAAACCTCGACAACTAAATTATTGCCAAGGACGAACATAAATCCGCGGTACCACCTTGCTTTGGGCTATTCAAAATCATGATGGTTTTGAAATTCCCACATTCTCAAAAGAGACTCATATAGTATTTTCGCATACTCTAGCGTCATGTATACTCAACAACAAGTATGTTGCCTTTCAACATGCCCTCAACGGCCCATTTAAATTGATTTATTAAGTAAATAACCAATACGCAACCTGCGTTTTATCGAATTCTCAGCTATACGACTCTCTGTGAATGCACAATTGCTTTTACTCCCGCGTCAACGGTTATTAAATTCGTAAATATTATATTCTAATTTCAAAACATTGTCAAGCAAGATTAAATTCTCTTAAAAATGCCAATCACTAAGTAATCAAAAAACAAATTTAAAGATTATTCAAATAATAACGGAAATCCTAAAGAGCGTCGAGATTTTTGAGCAAATCCCTATAATTCTAGCTTTACATAAGCAAAAAAACACGATTTCTTTAGTTTTTATATGGATAGAAAAATTATTCTCCTTTACTTAAAAATATTTGTAAGAAAGGAATTTTTATTTTTTTTGTGATTAATTTACCCCATGGAAATGGGCATAAATAGTTTTCGACAAAACTTGATTTTAAACATCAAACTTCTTCTAAAAGGCACAGCTACCAATAAAATTATAATAAGTAAATACAGTAACAGTGTAGGATATTGA
Source organism: Christensenellaceae bacterium (assembly GCA_031259085.1). GTDB lineage: Bacteria > Bacillota > Clostridia > Christensenellales > DTU072 > JAITLB01. The sequence continues at coordinate 877 of JAIRMA010000068.1, read as the reverse complement.
TCTTGTTATACTTTGATAATTACTTTTTTTGCCGTCCGCTACAGAACTCTTTTTTTTTGGGGCTACCTTAACTCCCCATTCTGGTACAGTTTCGTTTTGCATATCGATTAATGTTGTAGGATTATTAATATCGCTTTGCCTAATTTGCATTACGTTTTTCAATCCTTATTCAAAAAAAATTATTATTATTGAATATTATGTAATATTCCTTCTATCATTTTAAAGTTAGCATTTGTGTGTTTTAAATGATGTTAGTCATAACTATTCTTAATTTTTATATATGGGAGTGGTGAATAATATAGAAAAGTTTGTGCTAAACCCAATAATTCTAGTTTTTTACAACCTAAAAACATGATTATTTTTAATTTTTATATGAATATAGAAATTTATATGAAAGAGATAAGAATCGTAAATTCCCAAAAAAGTACGAGGTGGCCTAATCCAGAGATTTGCATTTAATATTAAGTGCATTTAGTATTAATCTTTGTTTTTTATTTGCCTTGGGATATATATCTTTATACTTATTAGCAAATGTTATCTTATGCATTCCTTTCAATGCGTCAGATATTTGTTTTCTAGTAAGATTTTCGGTAAGGTCATTGTTCTTTAAAGTAACTTTTAGTTCTCTTAATATAATTTCCGATAGAAACTGAACAAACAACCTCGCCCTTAGGTTTTCGTCTGTATGAACTCTTAGATTTTTCATATCTAATTCATTTTTCATTTCGTCAAAATCTTTTTCAATCCTAAAATCCCCGTTTTTTACCGTATACTATGTTTTATAGATCATTTTTAAGCTTTTTGGATATTATTCTCATTGATATATCTGATCTTTTTTGTTATTTCATCAGTCAGATTAAAAATCGAAAGTATGTCT
>JAIRMA010000057.1 GCA_031259085.1 Christensenellaceae bacterium | reverse complement strand
TCGGTGGTAAGGATCGGAAAGTACCCGCATAAATAATTTTTTAAACCCAAAAACCAAAAATGTTATGAGAAATTTAATTTTAAGTATTTGTACTGTAGTTGTTATTGTTATAGTTGCAGTTAATGTCACTGTAAATCTGTCCAATGGAGTGAAATTTTCTGATTTGAGGCTGAAAAATATAGTAGCATTAAGTCAAGAAGGAGAGAAAAAAACAGAAATTTTGCGAAGAATTGTAAGTTATTGTAATTGTTACGGCAATAATGGATGGATGGGGATGAGTATAACTGGGTGTGAAGATTATGAATGGTCGATACCTATGAATAGGACAACTTGCGTTTTAACCAGTTGTCCTCCCCAAACAAATTGTTACTAAAAATGTTTTGAGGTATTCGAAAAAGTATGCTGCTATATTAAATACAAGCCATGTAAGTAGCATTTATGGAAACTAATAGTGAGCATGGTAGATTATAGTTTGTTAAGAATGCGCTAAAAACAGTGAATAACAAAATCGGAATTTTTAGTATAGATTGTTTGTTTTATATTTTAGTCGTAAATATAGTGGCATACTTTTATAGTACCATCAAATGTTTATGTGATACGATAGTTGTACCAATAATATTATATTAAGATGAGATTACTTACTAAAGGAGTTCACGTACTTTTATTTTTATGTATTTGGGCAAATTTCTCATGTAAAGTGCGAAATAATGATTGCATGTCATCAATTGATCTATCGAATGTTTCGGGACAAATTAAAGTTGATGAGTTATTTGACAGCTTTGAGTACATTCCGTTGGAAACAACGGATGCTAGTATTTTTGGTGCGATAGATAAATTAGTTGTGTGCGATGAAAAATTTTTTATTTTCGACAAGGCCAAAACAAAAAAAGTATTTGTGTTCCACAACGATGGTGCCTATAGCCACACAATTGGATCAGTTGGAGGAGGGGAAGGCGAATACAGCGGCAATGTTGAAGATTTTGTGATAGATAAAGAGAAACAACAAGTAATTATTCTAACCCATCGCTCATTCATCTATATCTATGATATGGCTGGACGATTTATTCAGCGTCACCGATTAACGTCTGAAACAATGCTATGGAATATTTGCAGCTACAAAGATGGCTATGTATGCTCTACAAATCACCAAGTTATTGCAAGTAACAAGTCATTTTTAATCTATGATTTTGATAATAATTTTAAACTAAAGAGTAAGTTATTATCCTCCGCTCAAGTTCAAGCCGCAATGCCTCCGTTTACTTCTATTCCCATACAAAACATTGATAATAAGATTATTTATTTTGATAATTTTACATCAACTGTCTATTTTAATGTTGTTAATCCAGCTATGTCATCTGCTGTGCACTTTATTTTAGGAGCAGAAGTTCCCCCCGATGCATATGCCAATCCACAAGTTTTTTTTACCAATCAAAGCAATTACAGTTTTTTTATAGATTTCTTTTTTATAGATAGCGCCATTCTATGGGCATCCTTTATTGATAAAGGAAAACAGTGTGTTTTTGCAAAAAATTTTACTATAGACGAACATGTATTATCGCATATAAATTGGATGCCCAAATTTTTATTCTACCACGATGGCTATTTTTATTCACATATGAATCCTTTGTGGATATTGGAAGGACATGATTTCTTTTCTGCAGCATCAACAACAAAATATCCAATTGACATTGATAGCAACCCTGTTATTGTAAGGTTTAAAATGAAAAATGGCATTTTTAAAATAAAATAGCGAATAAAGATGAAAAAGCCAATATGGTTTAATGCTTGTTATATTATTGTATTGAGTATACTGTTATTGTTGTTGTTAATGACGAACAAAGGTATAAACTCATTAAACAGGCAATATTCAGAACTTGAAATTACTAGTGCCTTACGCGCAGATAGTTTAAGAAAAATTTTTGATTTCTTCAAAAATGATGCTTTTATTGTTTGTGATAGAATAAAAGATTGTGAGATTCTTAATGTAACAACAAAAAAACAACTTAACTTATTTAGTATATTAAATAGACCTTCAAATGTTTTAATACGGCTGATTGACACTGATTGTAATAGTTGCAATCAAAGGCAAGAGGACATACTTAATGAGTTGCTATGCAATTATGAAAATATAATAGTATTATCTAATGTTACTAATATTGGTCGACTACGATTATTTCTACATGATAATAGTTTTAATTTTAAATCAGTAATTTATTGCTTAAATGCTAAAAATAAACTATTTCAAGAAGATGATACTTCAAAAGTTCTTGTAGCCTATGTAGGGAATGAGGGAACAATATTAAAAGCGCATTATTTTGACCACAACTCTTTATTTTTGATAAAAATATTTATCTAATTTACATTAATAAATTAGATTGCTAATGGTTTATTTTATTGAATGTAAACTCTAATATTTTCGGCAGGCTTCACCTCCTCCTCAAGGAGGCGATTTCGTGGCTGCTCATCCTCTTCATAGCGGTGGCTTTAGCCACGGCCATGCGGGTGCTGCTGCTGGCCTCGTTCAAGGTGCCGAGTTACTCCATGTTTCCCGCCATAGAGGGGGGCGACTACATACTGGTGAACAAAATGATACCCGGCCCGCGCGTGCCGGTGAGCTGGCGGGGCTTTTTCACCGGCAAAGACCTGCGGCTGCGACGGCTGGCAGGCTACCGCGAGGTACGGCGCAACGACGTGCTGGTGTTCAACTTCCCCAACTCCGACGGGGAGCGGGTGGAGGTGAGCATGGATTTACCAAACGGTTATACTTTATAGCGTGTCCTGCAAGGTGCTGTAACTCAACAACAAAGAAACTAAATAACGTTAAATATTCAGCAGTGCGACGATTTTAACATAATAAAGCTTG
>JAIRMA010000081.1 GCA_031259085.1 Christensenellaceae bacterium | reverse complement strand
ACTTTACTAGCATAAAGCTCCGTTATATTAAGGGTCAAAATACTGAATTCCGATTTTAAAATTCTATTGCATACTACTTTATATTCTGGATTGAAGATATGAACACGGTCTAGATAATTGATTTCAATTTTAATTGTATCAGGATTTCCTGTATTATTAAAATAATGGAATTGTATAGAATCAAGAATATAATGCTCACGAATAGTAGTTTTTAAAAAATAACCTTCATTTTGCATATATGCTATTAGTCTTTGTCTGATTTGTATGCGAGCATCTTTAATTGCATCTTTGCATATATTTTCACCAAAATCAAAATCAATATCTACTGATAGGCGTGGCAAATTAAGTATCGTTAAATTTATTGCCGAGCCACCTTTCAATATTAATCTATTCTTAAAAAAACAGTCAGAATTTATATATTGCAATATATTAGCAAGTCGTAATACTTTTTCAAGATTGTCTTTTAGAAAATTTGTTTCCTTAGATAGTAGCTCAATATATTGTTTTGTAAATATGGCCACTTAAAAACCTCCGTCAAGACGCTTTCTTATTTCGGAAAATTTTGGAGCAATCAGTTGCCATTCAGCGTTGTATGAAAGAGGTAGATTTTCATTTCTTAGAAAATAATATTTGACGTTGTTAATTTTACATTTACAATGTTTAAGAAAATCATTTGATAAGTACAATTCTCTTGCATAATGGCTCAAAATGTAACCGACATTTCGATATAAATAATTTATAGAATAACAATCTAAATATTCAAGTATCTTGTCTTCCTTGAGAATAGTTATCGCATCTAAAGCGTAAAATAGCTCCTCCATGCCTCCAGCTAAATTAATCTGATGAATGCAGTCTATAATCGTACGTTCAAGATTTGTGACTTTTAAATCTAATCCTTTATATATATGATTAATGCCACAATTAACTGGACTATTCACATAGTTATACTCTATACCGTCAAATTCAAAAGAAGAAAATCTTGTTGTATTTGCAACTGTTATGCAGTTATATACTTGGTTAGCTATGCCATGGAATTCCAATGCACTATGATAAGAAACATATGAATCTTTAGAAATACCACTTGCGACCATATATTTGTCTGCATAAGCACTACCAGTAGTTGGGTCAATAATACTATATAAGCCAGCTCTAATTTTGATAATGCGTTTGTCAACTTGGCTTGATATAAGCCAGTCGTACATTCTACTATCAGAATTAAAATATTGCCTAATATCTTCTATTCTAAATACAATTTTCTTAGCTATGATATTAAAAACATCTACACTTCTCATGAGTAATCATTTTAACAAATAACTTCAGAAAAAGCAAGAGTTTAAGCATTTTGAATAAAATAATTATCCTTGTTAATTGATAAAAAGAAATTTATCAATTAACGATCCATAAAATAGATGGTATAATATTAAAATATGTGAAATACTTAGGAAATTCTTTATATTAATTGTTTTTTAAACTAAACAAAGCAAAATTCGAATTTAGGTATTTTTGAAATAAAATGCATTAGAAATATTTAACATTATATCTATTATTAAAATCATGCAAACATATTCTAGAATAATAATAATTTAATATTAATAGGGGAATATATGTGAAGCACTTGAATTAAAGCTATATGCGCAAAAGTCTGTGCATTATATATTATATTTTCTGATGCAAATAACGAATCTGCGGTATATGGATCTATTATGCCCTAAAAAGCCATGCCAATTGCATGAGCTAGAGAAAACAGAATATGAATTCTGTGGTTAGTATAATGGAAATATTGAATTAAAAGCTAATTCTACGTAGACATCACTATTTGACATAGCATTAACTGCACTGGATCGTTTTGCATTTGTACACTAACGTGTGATTTCTATCTAAGCAGTAATAATACAAGTCTATCAAAAATGGTAGTATATAATCAAGAAATTGGCTCATTAACATCTTCTACGCGTTCAGAATATGCTTTTATCAGATGGAATACAAGTCCTGCTGAAATGGTGCTACGATTAAAAAAATGTAACATATTCTATTATATTGAATGTAGTATTTATGCTTAAATGAATTTTATCACATATACTATAACATACAATTTGAATGGTAGCATAACTCAATTGTGCCTTTTTTTATAATATAGAGACAGACATATTTAATTTGAGCATTCCTTTTATATTTGGATATAAACTTTTTTAAGAATCAATTGCTAGATATAAAATAGTCAAGATACATTAAAATCATTAAAATTTGGCATATTAATTATGACAACCAGGATTCGCGTATAGTTTAAAATCAAACTTAAAACTAAATATTTAGACTTATTCAGAAAAATATTTAATTCAGATTAGAATTTGATTGAATTTGCATAAAGATAGGCGCGAAGTGAAGCTGATCTATATTGGCAAAATTCGTCAGTACTAGGGCAAACTAATGCAAACAAGCGAATTGAGAAATTAAACAATTCGTTTATGCGACATATAATCTTACATAATCTGGACTTTTTGTAGTTAGAAGCATTAAGAACATCAAATTTTTCGGTGTTAAGCCAGGGAAACTCATTTTGTGCTGCTACTTTATTATATAAGAATGATTTCGTAGCATTATGCTTAATAAGGGTAAAAATTGCGTATGCCTCAGTGATATCATCTAACAATACAAATTTATCAGAATTAAGGGCTTGATATTTGAATATATCAATTAATTCATCAATCAAACTATCAACTTCATTTAAAAATTCGTCTGTATCTTCTATTTTAAACTTATCATGAATTCGGTTACCTAATTGACGTTGTACGATATAAATTAAATTTTCAATTATAAGCTGTGTTAGAGTGATTTTTTGCTGAAAGCCATTATAAACAAGATGATAAAAAGTTTTATACTTCGAGATAGAACCTAACTGATTATGAAAACAATCATTAAAAGTATTAAAAAATTGTGGACTATTAATTGTGTTAGTAAAGTTACGTATTTCTTGAATATAATTAGCCTCATTACATTGAGCATCTAAAACAAGAGTATTTAATGGGAATTTTTTATTTCTAAAATAAGGATAAATTTTACTAGTAATAATTAACATATTCAATTCAAAAAATCTAAATTTCTGAATTAAATTGTAAACTCGAGTAAAATAATTTTCGTAATCTGTAACAGATTTAAATGATGTAATCTGTCGAATAGTCTTATTGGTATAACCATTATTTGTAACAAGAACATTTTCGAATACAAAAACATTCAAAGTGAGATCAAGATTTTTGTTATATAAATGTGGTGCCAATATAATGGGGGTGATTTCTGGATTTATAATCATTGAAGGAACAAATTTAATCTTTATTTGGTAATTTTTATTGGGACTTGTACCTAGCAAGGCGTCTGAAATTGCTGAATTAATTCCTGGTGCGCCCATATCGATTGAATTTGAGTAATACATTTTGCCGTTGATATCTAGATAAATTGCACCATTAGGATCTGTAAAAAAATATTTAAAATTGACTAATGAATTACATTTTATCATTGAATTAGAATGCCTATATGATTCATCTAAATTTTTGTCATGTACAATTTTAAATAAATCGGACTTCATTTTTTCCAAATACATGTTCAAGGTGTAATATGAATTCGGAATCTCAGATTTAAATAGTTTAGTTAATTTGTCAGGTATATTAAATTTTCTTATGTAATCCATTTGTATAGAACACGTATAAGCATATATATCCTTATTAACAATTTGTATTGGACCCAAATTGTTGTTAATGACATACAATAATTTATCAAAGTCAATGGATAAATCATCTTCAAAGACACAATTATCACTGCGAGTGTTAATATAATAGACAATATCTACCAAATATTGTTGTGTCAAATTGAAAGCTAGTTTTACTGGATCGATAGGTTTATAGCTAAGGGCATCATCCCCTTTTTTAGAAAAGCTCCTCATGAAATTAACTAAAAGTTTTTCGTATTCATTTAAATTAGTATCGAATGATTTTGATAATAATGGTTTTATTTCTTCTATTGTGTATAATACAGTTATTTTCATTGTAGATGTATTTTCTATTCTATTACAAGTAATTTGCATAAGTTCCTTAATGTAATTATTTTGTTAAAGGTAGTAGACTTAAAAACTATAAAGTAAAATATATTTTAAAGCAAATTAACAATATAATACATTACTTTAATTTTTAAGTCGAACTGAAAAGTCTGAAATCTGTATGTTTGATCTATCTTGAGTTATAGCACATATGATTATACAATATAATAAAGATGAATGTGAATTAAAAATATTGTAATACTAAATAAAGCATGTGAATTTCAAGTAAAGTTGCATATTTTTAATATTAAAGAGTATAATCAACCATCTCTATCTAAATTATCAAATATAAACGCTCTAACTTGTGGGTTTAATAAGATATCGACATTAGAACAATAATCTGGAGATATTAATTTTACAAGAGTAAGATTCATATCAAGACAAGCGTTTAGCCTGTTGATTAATGTGCAGAATTGGGAATATTTTAGTGACTTCTGATCTAATATCTTATCATATTTAAGGGAATTTATGAATTCTTGATCATCGTCTGGGAAAATATCATTGTCGTTTAAATTAATATCTGACAAAATTACAACCAAGTAATCATACTTCATAAGATCACATGCAACATCATTTTTGACATTTTCAATTTTGAAAAGCTTAATCAACGAATCAAATATATTATTCAATTCCTGAAAAACATCTGTGATACATAATAAATCTTTATCAAGAAACGGCAAGCATCTTAAGCGTTCAAATACAGCATTAATTAAATTTTCAATTATAAGTTGTGTAAATGTAATATCTTTCTTAAGATTAACATATAATGTGTTCTTTAATAAATGTGTCTTAAATAGATTAGTTCCCAGACGATTGGAAGCACCTGAGATTTTAGTTTCATCAAATATATTAGTATTAATATTTTCTGACGCCATTAATTTATGTGCTCTGTAACTAATGTTATGTTCTAGAGTCTTTGTAAATTCGTCAAACTCGGCATTTCTGAATTCATAATTTTCATATTCATTATAAACTAGATTCTTTACAGCGTCTAATAAAGTAGAAATAGATGGGTATTTATTAGACAATTTGTATAATTCAGTATAATAATGATAGAATTCACTAACTGTATTAAAACGTGACACGGATTTAATAAATTCATCATCAAAAATTTGGGTTGAAATTCCAGTGACGATGATATTAATATTAATGATTGGTATTTGAGACAGATTTAATGGATTATTTAAGAGGGATTTAAATATAGGATACATTGAAAATTGGTGATCAACATTAATTTTTATTTTTTTTGATTCATGTAATTTCATTCCAATTAGTGAATTTGAGATGCAAACAGGCAAGAGAGATGAATTAATTGAGCATTGATATTTCTTTAAAGCAGAAAAATCACTATTTAATAATAAATTACCATCTATATCTTCAAATGAATAAAGAAAAGAAACCAAAGATGATTGAGAAATAGTGAGCTCTTTATTCTGTGATGTAATTATATCATAATTACTTTTAGATATATAATTTGATACACATTCATCTAGATAGTTTTCGAGCGTTAAGTCAACAGTGTTATAGGCATTAGTAATTGTTGAAATAATGTGATTTGACAGTTCAATCCGTTCTAGATAATTTAATATGAACGAAAACTCTATTGCCCGTCGCTCAGCCTTTATGAGAGTGAAATCAGGAGGAGCATAATAATAAATGTAATCAAGCAAATCAATCTCTTTGAAATTAGAAAATAGTTCTGGAGTTGTCGTTAATTTTAAAATATTCTTATTTATTTTTTGAACAATTTTAAAAAAATCGCATTTTAAAGTGTTTGCACAAAATTCACTGGCAAATGATTCTAAATTAAAATTTTTAATACCGATATTAAATGGTGTGCGTCCTGTAGAAAATCCTGGAATATTATGTTTGGATCCACGAAGATTATACATATATTCGTAACAATCATTTACTTCAGATTTGCCAAATCTAATAGTAACTTCTAAAGCAATTCTATTTTGAATTTTTTTGCAAGAAATAATCATTACATAATCCTTAATCATCAAAACATGTTATTCTAATGAAAATATATAAAAATTCAATCACAACACATTTTAGTTATTATATAATAATAAGAGGTATTTTGTCAATTAAATCTGAAAATTTATTCATTATATTGCCTATTGAAGGTCTAGACATAAATTACAAGCAATAGAAATTTAGATGTGATTTGATTCAATTTGAAATTTACATATAATATAATCAATGTACAAAAGCTAATAAATATGGGCGTTGTGAATTAAGTCGAGAAGTTTGCGCTAATACCTATAATTCTAGCTTTTCACAACCTGGAAATCATGATTTTTTTAGTTTTTACATGAACAGAGAAATTATGATTATTTTTGACTTTAAAAAGATATGTTAAAGAGAATTTTTCTTCTTTTTTTGAGATAAAAATAGCCAGAAAATATGCTTTTTCGGCAAAATGGCGGAGTTATCCTATTTGTGATTAAATTATCTTATTTATGACTAATTTTGTTATCTTGACGATTTTCTTTTAGTGCATCGACATATCATATGCGGCTTTAGACCAAATATTCAATACCTTGATTATTTCCTTTACCTTTGTATATTGCTTTAAGTTGTCTCTTTTGCTAAAAACACTCTCATACGTTGCTTTAAGTTTTTAGGAATTCATCATAGTCTTTGTTTTTTGTCTTCATGTTGCTTAGTTGAATTATCATTGTGTTAAGCCATTTTCCTCTGTCCTTTGTTTTATCACTAAAGAAGCATGGTCATAATTATGTCCAAAATGATAAAAAAATCAATAAAAACTTAAAATGAACTAGAAAAAATAAGCTCAAAACAGGGAAAATATAATGAATGATCGCAAAAAGTATAACAGTTAATAGAATAGAACCTGATCATACTTAAAATTCTGGAATTTGTCGAATTATCTAATTTATCGGTTCTTCCCATATATATAAAATATATAATAAAGTTAATATTATTTCGTAAAGCTTTTGACAAGACAAATGTTCTATTGTTGTTATAGTAATACTGTGTGAATCGGCTTGTTGTAACCATTGTCGCAATAAAAATTTTAGTAGGATTTTATCATGACAGATATTATTGAACTGAGACAGAGCAACCTTTTGTTACCGACAAGCGGTTATGATCTTGACCGCGAGGAGCCATGTAAATGGTGGTTTTAAATGGGTGTCGAATGGCTTTTATATGTCAAATCAAGATGTAATGGATGCCTTTTTTGTAACAGCTACAAATTGGCGACAATTACTTCGTTAGTGATTGCTACTAAGTTTATTGTTACTACCTTGTTAAATGCTTTTGTAAGTGCAGGCACATTTATTTGGGGTTGTCTTGGCGTTACTTCTGTAGTTTTTAGACATCTACCTTACTCGGCGTTATCACAGAAAAAAGGACTGGAATTTACGATGACATTTACAAAAATTTGGATCATTCCAGTTTCAACAGGTATCGATATTATTAAAATTCGATAATTATTATAGTAATTTGTCTAATTATAGCACAATCCATCTAGCTAAATATGTGTTCTCTATATACCACGTTTCTTAGGCGTTGTCCTCACATCTATAATCGCTAAACTCCTCTCTTCCACCGCAACCTCGAACATTGTCGTCTCTGTCATGTCATTTTTGAATAGGTAACCGAAGCTAAATTTCCCCCGAGCGACAACTCAGTCTTGTCTATCGAAAAATCCGTAACCGTCAGCCTTCTCACGTTACTGTAATTCGCTCGAAAGGCAAGACCTTCCGTGTCCATGACTTACCCTTTATAACTCTGTTTTTTTTTCAGGCATTTGTTGAATTTCGATTCACTTAAAAAAATCCGCTCAGTTAACCTTTACTCCGTAACGGTTACGCCTATTTTCGACTAAGAGCAATATAAGCCTCCGCGAATATTCGACTGTGTGCTACTGCGCATTCTCTCACCTCGAGCATTATGTTTTTAATTCTCGCTCCTTTATACTATTTTCTTACTGCTTTTGAATTCTACGTTTAAGCTATTCTTTTTTAAGTCTATTCTGGTTATTTAAGTTCCTCACAGTCATGCTTTTTTTTGATGAGGTAACTGATTATTCTTTGTATTATAATGCCGTTTATCTAATGTGGCAGCATGTTCCAATCTTAAACATGGAGTGAGATTACCATCTAAAACA
>JAIRMA010000044.1 GCA_031259085.1 Christensenellaceae bacterium | reverse complement strand
ATCTAATACAGACTTTGTTATTTTAAAAGTTTCCTCTATCTTCCAAAGTCCTTTGTATAATTCCACTATTCTTTCTGGTTTCTCATTTAATTCACTCGAAACTATGGAATAGTATCCGTAGTTCGGATGGCATGCCCTCAATCTCATTTCGCATCCTTCTATACTCATTATATTGCTCTGAGATAAGCTACCTTATATGTTTTTCTTGTATTAACATCTTTTTTCAGTAATCCGTACTGCTCCCGCCTTCACTTGTAATTTGCATGGACAATTATTGTTGCTCCTCTCGCATTGTGCACATTGTGCTCTGTTAAACATAGCGCTATATTCTTGTTTTTCTTCATTGTTAAGTGCCGTCTTAAGGCGTCTGCCCAGTAGAACACTTTGTTATTCCTTCCCCTTTTTCTATCTCAAAATCAAGTGCGCCCTTTGTCTCTATTCCTCCCGCTAAACTATTTGTTACTAAAGTGATATCGTTTTCTGTTGGAATTCTAGAACGTCATAATGACTGTATTTTTGTTTTGGTATGATTTATGAAATCGCAATTTGTTAAAAAAAGATGAATTAAGGAAAACCTTGCTAATTTAATATATATATCCTCGGAACTCTATCGCTAATCCCACATACAAATTCATAATTGAAACTATACGCTGCATCCGCTAATTCTTCTACCGTTATAGTTTCATTATCAGATGTTCCAATTATTACTGCAACATTTCCAGACTCCACATTAGGAATGTCACTGACATCTACCATAAATTGATCCATACAAATACGACCTAACACAGGTGCAACTTTCCCATTTATTAGTACTTTACCTCTTGATGATAGTGCCCTTGGGTAACCGTCTGCATATCCAATTGGAATTGTGGCAATCTTTGACTCTTTTTGCGTCACATATGTAGAGCCATAGCTAACACCTTGTCCTTTACTTATTGTCTTGACATGACTAATTCTGGCATGCCACTCTAGTGCCACGTCTAATTTGAAATTATGGTTGACCTCTTTTGATGGATACAACCCATATATCATTATGCCAGCACGTATCATATCAAAATGATTTTTTTCAAATTCGATAATTCCAGCACTGTTGCTAATGTGTTTAATACCAGTGTCAAAACCACGTGAGTTGAGGGTGTCTATAAGACCAGAGAATGTTTCATATTGCTTTCTGGACATATTTTTGTTCGTTTCATCAGCACTTGCATAGTGTGTGAAGATACCAGCTACTTTAATCCCAGAAATTTTATATAACTCAATTATCTTATCTATATCACTAGGCATAAAGCCTATTCTTGACATCCCTGTGTCAACTGCAATATGTATATTAACTATTTTGCAGTTTTTCTTAGCTATCCTACCTATTTCTTTTGCTTCTTCTAGAGATGACACAGTAGCAGTCAAATCATAGTCTATTAATTCCTGAATTGCACTAGGTGCAGTTATTCCTAATACTAATATTGGCTTTTTGATTTCATTTTCTCTTAATTTCCTACCTTCCTCTGGAATTGCAACACCAAACCAGGATACTAAATTTTCAATATGTTTAGAAATAGCATTAGCGCCGTGGCCATAACCGTTTGCTTTTACTACCGCCATTACTGACCCAGATTCTATTCTGCGTGACGCCTCAATTATATTGTTCCTGATTGCAGTTAAGTTGACCCTTACGAATGTGCGCTCTTCCATAAAATATCCCTTATTTAATAAAATTAGTTAGGTTGGTTATTTCGATTCCTGAATTTCCTAAAGTATAGTTTATTTTTCTTACAAAATCTAAGGCTTTTTCTCCATCACCATGCACACATACAGAATCTACAGTCACATCAATATCTATGCCATTCACACTCTTAACCTTATGATCAATTATCATTCGAATTACTCGATCTAGTGCTTCATTTTCATCTGTTATCATAGCCCCTGGTTTTCCTCTTGAGACCAAAGAGCCGTCATCATCATAACCGCGGTCAGCAAAAACCTCTTTCGCAAACTTTAATCCGATCTGTTTGCTGGCTTTTTCCATAGCACTTCCAGCTAATCCTAACAGAATCAGATTTTCATCAATCTCTTGAACACTCTCGCAAATTGCTCTTGCCATGATTATGTCTCTGCCTGCCATATTATACATGGCTCCATGTGGCTTAACATGACTTAGTTTTATGCCATATGACTTACAAAAAGCCATTAATGCTCCCACTTGATATTTAATATATGCACTTGCTTCATTAGTAGAAACTTGCATATTCCGTCTACCAAACCCCAACAAATCTGGGTAACCTGGGTGAGCACCAACAGCCACATTAAACTCTTTACAAATATTTACAGTATCGTCCATCACTAAAGGATCTGACGCATGATAACCACAAGCAACATTTGCTGATGAAATGAATTGTACAACTTTATCATCTGAACCTATCTTATATGCCCCAAAACTCTCACCTAAATCACAATTTAAATCTACTTTATATTTTAAAGCCATAAAATCTCCTAGTCTTTTAAGTCAATATTCTTAATATCTGTGATGAACATATGCCCTGGCGCATGCGTTATAACAAAATCAGTTTTTGAATTCATAACAACACTTTGAGGTGTAACACCACAACACCAGAACACAGGAACCTCCCCATCCTTTATAGTGACACTATCGCCAAATTCAGGATTGTTTATATCCTTTATCCCTATCGCATCTGGATTGCCAATATGAATTGGGGAACCATGCACCCTTGGCATTGATGCTGTCACAGTCACTGCTCTTATCACTTGATTATATGGTATTGGGCGCATGCTAACTACCATTTTCCCAGAGAAAACACCAGCTGGTACGCAATCTATATTCGTAATATACATAGGCACGTTTCTGCCTTCCTCAATGTGCCTAACTGGCACATTCGCTTCCAATAAGGCTGACTCGAAAGAAAAACTGCACCCTATTAAAAAAGATACTAAATCAGACCTCCAAAATTTAGAAACATCCTCTTGCTCAGAGTCTAAAACTCCTTTTATATATATTCTGTATCGAGGAACGTCTTTTGCTATATCAGCATTTTGCGCTATATATTTGAGACCTCTAGATCCTATGTCTGACACCTCAAGAATTGGACATGATTTTGGATTTCTTTGTGCAAACAGCAAAAAATCATAGGCCTCAGCCTTTGGCAAAACAACTAGGTTTGCTTGAGCAAAGCCTGCGCACATTCCAGATGTATTCCAGTTAATCTTTCTGTCTCTAATTAATTTTCGTATCTCGGGGGGGGTATACGACGCGTATTGTAAATTATTAATTACTTCCATAATCTTGATAGGTTATATATAACCTTTCTCCTCTTATTACATATTTTAACTAATTTGTCATAACTAAGTTCTTCAAAGCACAATCTATCGTTTGGTCTAACCTGAGCTGCATAATGCATATCTGAGGAAGCAACAGTCATAATCTTTGGATAACCCCCCACTGTCTGACGATCAACTCCCATTACAATCGGGAGTCCTGACGCGGTTATTTGAACTTCTCCTAGCCCCATTCCATTAGATATTATATCAAAGCCAGCTTTGGAATCAACAACAGCACCATCAAGTTTAATTCCCATTCTGTCTGAATCCTTTGTCACTGTGTACTCAGAATTAAAAAATACTCGTCTACTATCATCTGAGAAAAGCGAGTATTCGGCACCTCTTAAGCCCCTCAAAACCACCTCGCTTGAAAAAACAGGCGGCACAATTTCCCTTTTATGGATTTTCTTAAGCGTGGGAGTAGTAGTGTTGAAAAACAATAAATCCATTGCTCGCAATTCGCGTCCCATATAGCCACCAATTTTACACATCCTGTTAGTTGACAGACTACCCATAACCTTCTTAAGATACAATCCTGAATGAAAAGCTAGATATGATCTGAGACCAGTTTTTGCATAACCACAGGTTAGTATATCCCCCTCTTTTACTTCGATTGCTTTATAAGTTGAAACCGACTTACCATTAATCGCGGGGCTAATATCTGCACCAGTAATGGTGAATATCGATTTGGAAGTAAATATGCCAGAAAATCCACCATATGTTATTTCGATTACACCCTCGTTCTTATTATTCCCGACTAACAAGTTTGCTATTATCATTGACTCTTGATCCATACAACCTGATGGAGAAAAACCAAAATCCATGAAGCCTATCCTTCCATTGTCCTGGATTGTCGATAATGCACCTGCAGATGTCACTCTGATTCCCATGACTATACCACCCCTTTTAATAGCTGTAACACATTAGGCTCCATAAACTATACTTTTACAGAAATATTTATTGCATTTAACTTGATCTTCTATCATATAATATTCGTCTTTGGTGATCGGCACAAATTTTATATAATCACCTGCTCTAAACAGAAATGGGTTGTCCCTATATGGATCATAAGGCTTTATAGGTGTTCTACCTATTAATCGCCATCCGCCTGGTGAGTCTAGAGGATATATTCCTGTCTGTTCACCCCCAATCCCAACTGATCCAGCTGTAATTTTAGTTCGCGGGTTTTTGAGCCGTGGAGTTGTTAATTGAGGTGGCAATCCGCCTAAGTATGCAAAACCAGGAAGAAATCCTAGCATGTAAATTAAATATTCTGGGCTTGAATGCATTTCAATTATTTTATCTACACTGATTTTAGTGTGGTTAGCAACATCATTTATGTCTTCACCAAAATCGCCCCCGTAGCAAACTGGAATATATACTAACTTTGATTTCAAACTATTATTCGAATTCTCACTTCTGAGAAGTCTTTGCAAGTTGGCTACAATTTTATTGTAGTTAGTCAAAAGAGGATCATAGATAAATAGAATTGAGCAATAGGATGGAATTATCTCATATACTCCACAAAATGGTTTAGCCTTGACTGCATTGTATATTTTCATGACTGAGTCGTTTATATCTCGATCAATTTTTTTTCCAAAATCCATCCTAACGCCACTATCTGCCACTGGAAAATATTTTATGTCTGAAATGTTAGACTTCAAATTCATTTTGTCCCCAAAATTAATAAATCTTGTTGTTATTAAAAAATTCCAACTCTGCAGTTTTTTCAAACCATGTGCTACATGTCTCTTTAAGCTTCGGAGCATACGATATACACTCTCTCATCAATGCGACTTGAGTTGAAACGATAGACTTATCAAAACCATCTACAGATGGTATTAAATCACCATACATATCAACCATACCACTACGTGAAGCCGTAATCATTATACGCTCAATCAACTCTGGAGTTGGTAATATTGTGTCGTTTTGCAACAAGAATGCAAGCGCGGCTGTAATCCCATAAGCGCCCCAATCGGATACGGTAGCGGTCAGTATCACATCTGACACAGAATCAGCTACAATGCCACCTTTACACTCACAGCGACAACTCCCTTTTGCGGCATAAGGCACATACTTTTGAATATGTTCCTTTATGGTACCCATTCCGATTTCATTCCCTAGATCACCAATCGCAAATGTCTTAACTTTACGATTCTGTAAATACTTATATAGCACATCGGTTTTAGCCTCATATTCTGTCATGTCAAGGCCAGTCGCATTATGATAAACACCTATTGAATTTGCCCCTGGGGCCTCTATTGCAATTGTAGCAACTGGGAGCCCCCATGTGTCAACAATTTCTTTAGATTGTTTTATTGCATAATTCTTATCTTTTGTAAAGGTTATTACACCCATTGAAATTGGATATTTTTTTACATCATCTACATTCTTATATAAATGTAGCCCCGCATCATATGCCATGTTCTCAACAGCTTTTAGACAATCCTCAGGGCATATTATTACAGGCTTAGCATTAAATGCACGATAGATTGATCTAGCTAAAATCATTGCACCATTAATGCCGTCCATTTCAGCTTTTTTATGTGGTAATAGCACAAATCCAACAATTATAAATACAATGTCATCTTTCTTTACAATTTCTATAAGATTATCTGCAAAATTTATTGTTAATGGTTTGCCCGTAAAATCTCTCGCGGCTTTATATAAAATCCGACAAACTCCATAACCTCTAGGATCTAAGTTAATAATATTATCAAGATTTTGTCCTATGTTTAATCTGGTTAATTCTTCTTGATTGTAACGCATTTTTCGTCTCTTACCTACCATTTGATCGTATTTATTCTGTCTCAGCTTTAAATTCATCTAGCAGGGCATCTTGTATTTTCTTTAGTAATTTAGGGGCTTTCCCTCCTACTTTTTTGCCATCTATTTCTGAAACGCCAATTGCTAATTGTCCTGCACTTGATACTATTATTTCATCCGCACTCAACAATTCGTCTAGAGTAAATTTAGTCTCATCTACAGGGATTAAAAGCTTCTTGCACATTTTTATCATATGCATACGTGTGATACCAGGTAATATATAATGATCTGTCGGTGCTGTAATAAATTTACCATCTTTTAATATGGACACATTGCTATGTGCACATTCTGTGACAACACCATCGCGGTGAAGTATCGTTTCTTGACAACCCATGCTTTCTGCCTTTTGTGAAGCCATCACACTTGGCAATAAATTTAGTGTCTTAATATTGCAATGCAAAAACCTAGTATCATCCATTGTTATAACTTTCATTTTTGCATATGGATCCTTTATAGTAGCAGGCTTTAGTACTATCCAAATATTTGCTTGAATTTTTGGGTCAAAGGAATGATTTCTAATTTGTGTACCTCTGGTTGCTTGCCAATAAACAAATAAATCACCTGTATCAACTTTCTTAACCATATCACTTAGTAACTGCTTCATTTCATCTTTAGTTTCTTTGATGTTTATATCTAATAATCCAGCACTGTTATAAAAGCGATCTATGTGATCATCTAAAGCATATATCTTATAATTATGACTATACGTTGCGTCATAAACACCATCACCAAAAAAGTGTACTCTATCATTAAATGGAACCATTAGAGTATCTAATTCTCCAAAGTTTCCATTGTAATATCCTAAGTTTTTCACTTACATTTCCTCCGTTATGAATTGATTTTTGTTTCAGTAATTGCCTAATACTAAATTAAACACCACTCTCTTTAATGAAAATTTATATATAAAAATATGTTAAAAGCCTATAAAAGGCTTGCTTTACTTAACCTACAAATGCAATCATTGCCTAACTTAAGATTAAGTTTTTCGCAAAACTTTATTTGAATAACTCTCGTTTTCTCAGAATGCTAAAAATTAACAATCTTTTTTACATACTAACCAAGAGTTTATCAAAAATACTAACTAAATAGTGTGTCTATCAAAGTTATGGTACAACGCTTGAATTCGCAAAATTTTACATTAATTTATTAGTATTATATCATTTTTTTACATTTATTGTAAAGGAATTTAGAATAATATATTGCTTATTGATGGCATACAACATGCTTTGCTCTAGATTATTAAAACTTTAATATTGGAAGAATTACTATACTGCGGTTTTTAATGAGACTTTGGTATTGTTTTATGGTTGATACAATACAATACCACATGCTTTTACTATTATTGTAGACCTGGGCTATAGCAGCGGTGCATCTGGGTCTTGGGAAGAAAATATACTAGGCCAATAGACAAGTACAAATCGCGATAGCGCAGGTCGTGCTATAATATGATATTAGCAATTTATATGAATTTAAGGTTTGTAGTAGACTTTTGTTATGTTTTTATGATATTATGTTTGATAAGAGAAACACAATATGTCTCTATAATATAGGAAGCTTTAATGAATACTTTTGAA
>JAIRMA010000038.1 GCA_031259085.1 Christensenellaceae bacterium | reverse complement strand
ATAGGTAAACTCGTAGGCGGGTCACTCTCTAAACTAAATAAATCTATTTTTATTCTACTCTTCGGCTTTGTTTTTGGACTATTAGCTACAGTTGCTGAGCCTGCAATAACTATATTGGGTGTACAACTAAATACTATTAATTCAGATATCAATGTCACTTTATTTGTTTGGGTAGTAGGGACTGGTATAGGCATTGGTGTCGCTGGTGCTTTATTTAGAATTATTAAAGGACTTAATATAAAAATCTGCTTCTTTGTTTTGTATTGTATAGTATTTGGTCTCTTATTCATAGTTCCGGAACAATTCCAGGCGGTATCTTTTGATGCTAGCGGGGCCACTACTGGCGATGTATCAGTCCCATTCATTTTGGCCTTAGGCCTCGGCGTTTCTACCACAATCAGTAAAACGAAGAAGAATGATGAGAGCTTTGGCATAATCGGATTAGCATCACTAGGCCCAATAATTGCTGTTTTTATATATGGTCTTATTTTAGGAAACTCAGAAAATTTAAATCAATATTCGGCAGGTCAAGGTGTTACTTTAGGTGGGGTTCTTCTTAACAACCTCGATGGGGTTGCATTAACAATTGGACCTATTATAGTTATTTTCTTCGTTTTCCAATTGTTTTTTATAAAACTCCCTAAGAAAAATTTAATTAGAATCCTCCTTGCTAGTTTTGTTTTGTACATAGGTCTATTCTTCTTCTTAAGTGGGATTGATTATGGATTCTCACTTGCTGGAAAACATATTGGTGAGGCATTTACAGATCCTACTAGGCATGAATTTTTTAAATGGTTATTATTGCCAGTTGGCTTTGTCTTAGGTTTTTCTATTGCGCTCAGCGAACCTGCTGTCACTGTACTAGGCGAGCAAGTCGAAGAAATAACTAACGGTTACATTAAAAAGAATGTGCTTAGAATTACCCTTGCAATTGGATTAGGGCTTGCTGTCTTTATTGCTCTACTCAAAATATTAACGGGCATTAATATCTTATGGTTCTTAATACCAATTTATGTCATTGCATTAGTAATGATAAAATTCACACCAACTTTGTTTGTAGGACTAGCTTTTGACTCAGGGGGTGTGACAAGTGGTGCAATGATTTCTGCATTCTTAACACCCTTAACATTGGGTGCTAGCCAGGCTTTAAACCGTGATTTATTATCTGGCTTTGGAATGGTTTCATTTGTTGCAGCAATGCCTTTAATTGGTGTACAATTATTAGGCCTAGCTTATTCGTTTAAGCTAAGGAGTGCAAGAGTACATGACACAATGCGTTCAGAATTAGATGCCTTGAATTTTGATGATTCTGACACGGATGATGTAGACACTGGTGATGATGTTTTATAATAAGGAGATTATATGGATAGTAAGATAGAATTCTTAGTTGTGATCGGTGTTCGAGAAGAAAAGACAGAACTTCTTCAGTCTCTAACTGACTGCGGAGCGGTAGTCTGTCACGTAGTTTATGGAAAGGGTGCAGTTCATAGTAACGAATTACTTAAGGCCCTGTCCTTAGTTCCAGAACGCAATAAGGTAATCATAATTTCTCTAATAAAGGCTGATAAGATTGATGGATGCATAAAAATGCTCGATGAGACACATAAGTTTAAGGAAACAAATACTGGAATTGCATTTTCCATTCCTGTTGAATCAGTAGTATACTAGTAAATTCTAAAGGGTAAATCTCAAAAATAATCTATTTTGAGTTAATTCCATTTATAATGTTAATCGCGGTTTTGATTCCGTCAACTGCTGATGACATTATACCTCCCGAATATCCTGATCCTTCACCTACTGGATATAGACCATCGCAGGATATAGACTGGGCTTTATCGTCTCTTAATATTCTAACAGGTGTTGATGATCTGCTCTCAATACCACTTAAAATAGCATCAGGGTTTTCAAAACCTTTGACTTTATTATTAAATATTTTTATGCCTTCTTTAATACCATCGCTTATATATGTTGGCAAACACTCATTTAAATTAGCCAAAACTGCACCTCTTTTACATGATGGTCTGATAGACCCTAAATTCAGTGGTGTCTTATTTATTAAAAAGTCATGTAACCTTGATGTTGGCAGTCTGTAGTCTCTGGAAAAATCAAATGCTATACGTTCATACTTCCTTTGGAACTCTAGTCCTGCTAGTGGGTCTGATGATCCAAAGTCCTCTGGATTTACATTGACTAGGATTGCTGAATTTGAGTTTTTTAAATCCCTTGCAAAATAACTCATGCCGTTTGTGACACAACATCCACTCTCAGGTGTTGCTTGGACTACTTCTCCACCTGGGCACATGCAAAAAGTGTATGCATACCTATTATTACTTAGTTTTGCAGATAGTTTATAATCAGCAGCAGGCAACTTGTCATAATGCGCCCCATATTGAGATTTATTTATATCGCACTGCTTGTGCTCAATTCTAAGACCCATTGCGAATGCTTTCTGCTGTAGATTAATCCCTTTTTCATATAAACAGGTGTGATCTCTTTTCCACTATTGCCTGTAGCTAATATTACATAATCAAAGTCATTCTCTATCCCATTTGCTGTTATGCCAGTCACTTTTTTATTCTTTATCTTTAGATCTGTGACCCTAGTATTAAAATTAAAACAACCACCATTTTTGATTATATACTCACGCATTTTTTTTACAATGCCTATCAAATAATCTTTACCTATGTGCGGAGATCTTAGGTATTTTATCTCTGCAGGAGCTCCAAATCTCAAAAATTCGCCTATCACTACAGGAACATATCCACTAGAGATACCTGACCCTATTTTGCCGTCAGAAAACGTTCCGGCACCACCCTCACCAAATTGCATGTTTGTGTTAAAATCTAACACGCCTGTATTATTGAATATTTGTATAGCTTTAATCCTATTTTCAACATCGCTGCCACGCTCAAATATCACAGGATTACATCCTGATTCAACTAAGGTTAATGCTGCAAATAATCCAGCAGGCCCAGATCCTACTACAGCTATTCTTTTTTGTTTTGAATTACAAATAACAGGCAAATCAAGTTCCGTTATTAATCTGAGTGGCTTAATATATGGTCTATAATTGCTAGATATACCTGTCTCATTTTTTAATTTAACTGCTAAACTTAAAAACCAAGTAATTTTCTTTGATCTGCGTGCATCAACAGACTTTTTAATTATCTCAACACTATCAATGTCTATATAGTTTATTTTCATAATGTTAGAAACTACCAATTTCATGTCAGTGGTAGAAAATGCATCAATTGCTATATTACAATCAATTTGAATCATATTACTCCCACTCCATATTATATCCGACTGTCAAACCGCTTGCAAATGCCCACATGAGATTAAATCCGCCACAATCACCATCGACATCTAAAACTTCTCCAGCGGCATAAATACACTTTTCTTTTTTTGACTGGAGAGTCGATATATCAAACTCGCCTAAATTAAACCCACCGCTCATGACTTGTGCAAGATCCTTTGATTGCGCACCCTTTACTTTTACAATATATGATTTCACTAAATGCCTAATATCGTCATTAACGCTTCTTTTCTTAAGATTGTTTACAATCTCTTTATGAAACAATCCTTCTAAACCAATGCTAAGTACTTGACTTAAATTATCATTGTCAATGTGTGGCAAAAAATCAATTCCTATCTCTACATTATCACGTTTTTTTGATCTGGCAAGGGCAGTTGATAACTCGAATATTAAAGTGCCTGTTAATCCGTTATCCTTAAATATTATCTCACCATATGCGGTTTTTACACCTATTCCATCTATGTATAATGTGGCCCCCGCATCAATTCTAACGCCTTTAAGACCTTTTAAATATTGTATATCAGTAGCTAAAGGGACAAGGGATGGATAAAATTCAGTGGGGGTATGCCCATAACTCTTAAGTAAATAGGTTGAATCCACCCCGGACTCTGCATTACTCCCTGAAGTTAATACTATATTCTTTGCTACATACTTTGTTCCGTTTGATGTGCTAATCTGAAATGGGGAGTGCCCCGATATACTAACAACTTCTGACAGAGTCATTACATCTATA
>JAIRMA010000096.1 GCA_031259085.1 Christensenellaceae bacterium | reverse complement strand
GTATAATGGAAATAATATTGACAAAGAACATTATGAGTATGCAGGACACATTTGCTATATAACGAATGACAAAACAATTGATACCGCACAAAAAGCATTAAGCGAATATTCGACACGTGATTGCATAGAAAAAGATTTTGATGAGATGAAAAATGCTCTTGACATGAATAGGATACGTGTGCATACAGCGGTTGAATGAAAGAAAGGTTGTTTATTCAGTTTGTCACGGAAATATATTTGTGGGAAATCAGAGTCCGAATTAGTAAATGTGATTTATGCAAAAAACTAACACGTCAACAAATATTTGGAAGCATAGAGGCAATGCATATAATCATATTTAAAGGAAAACGTAAAGCCTTTCTACCCAAACTATCTAAAACACAAGGAGATCTTTTGATTGCACTAAATATGGATTACAAGTAATACACATTTACATTCTTGGGGATTTAGGTTAATAGATGTCTCTTTTTAAAAATATTTTACTTGAAATTAAGAAAAAACCTACCGCTAATAAGAGCCTTATTAAATACAATGCTATGTATAAACCTAAATTTGCCGACCCTAAATTATATGAATGCCATTCATTTGTAAATGACGCTAATATGCCATTCGAATATGTCATGGTCAACAAATAACCACTTGTGAATATTATATTTAGAAAAATCGCAGTGTATATGCCGCGGATGCACATCGCTATAGAGAAAATAACTGTCGAAAAAAAGAGTATTAACAACAAAATGGAGAAAATACAAATAGCTAAATAGGCACTTATATCAATCATATAGACATTAGAATTGTCGACAATTAACACTTTTTCAAAGTTGATCTTGTATGGAATAACGACTAGCATAATTATAAAAGAAAAAACAATCAACACACAGCCAAGAGATGCCATGTATGCACTATATTTATCTTTCAGTATTTGTTTTCTTGTTTTACCTAATGCAAATAATAATCGGGCTACTCCTACATTTAAATCATGATTAAGAGTCATTATTGAAAATACCATCATTAATACTATAAGTATTACCGATGCGAAAAGTCCAAACACAGAAATAGCATCAAACAATTCAGTTGAGTTAAGGCTTAATTCGTTATCTGTTACTTTATGTGATAGATAATCATATTCAATTTCATTTTTAATTAAAAATTCACCTACGTTGATTTTTTTCTGATATATTTTGATTGAGTCAGAATCAATTCGTCCTTCTTTTTTAAGGAGATCAAGTGTGTTTTTACTCTCGCTTATGTATGATGCAAGTTCATCAAAGGAAGAATATTGTTGATAATCAAAGGCATGTCGAGCTGTTGCATCAAAAGCCGAAATGCAGATTAAAACAAATAGTAAGGCTATCAAAAAACATACTATAATCATAGTCCCTTTGCTATAGACTAGTCGTTTAAACTCATTAAACATTTTTTTCACCTGTTAAATCAGTTTTGATTTCAATAATATTTGTAATGTTGCAATTGGACAATTTCTTCAATATTATAGACAAACTCCCTTTAGGGAATGTTACTATTAGAGTATTTTCTGCAGTCTTATCGGCATTTAGAGTGTATCCGCTTAATAGACTTTGTGCTAATAAAAAATCATTATTCGACAAAAAACCAATTTGATATTTCTGTTGATCAAAGTCATTAGTTTTGTTTGATATTTTTAATATTCCATCTTCAAGCAATAAAATTTTATCACAATAAGTATCTATCTTGGAAATATTATGTGTAACAACTATTATCCCTTTATTTTGGTTTTTGTAATTATTCAATATTTCAATAATACGATTACTAGACTGAATATCTACTGAATTAAATGGTTCGTCTAATAGAATTATATCAGCATTACGTGCAAATACAATGGATAGTGCCAGCTTTTGACGCATCCCCTGTGAATAAGCTCGTGTAGGTTTATCTAAATACTCATTAACATCAAGACTTTTAAGCATTTCTATTGCTCTGGATTGATGTTTTTTATCAAGCAAATATTTAATATTTTCACGACCTGTAAACTCATTTATAAATGTAGGTGTTTCTATTAATGCCGATATGATATTTCCATATGTTTTAAGACACCCAAAAAAATGCAATAAAAGTCCAGAGATAATCCTAAGAAGTGTAGTCTTTCCCGATCCATTTTTTCCGACAATACCGACGCATTCACCCGCATTTAAAATCAGAGAAATGCCTCTCAAAACGTCATTTTTAGAATACGACTTAAAAATATTATTCATGCTTAACAATATTTGATCATTCATTATCTAAATACTCCACTTCAAAATCAATACCATCGTCAAGGCAAACAATTTTTAATGCTATTTTATCGCTAATAAGTTTTTCAGGTTCTTCTTGATAACAATTAAGTATTATTGTCTTGTTTTCTCTGTTAATTTTTCTTAAATATACATTGCCTAATTTTTCATATAAATTAGCAAGCGAATCAAAATCATATGCGAATGAAAGGTTATTCCAACTTGTGAAATTAGGAGGAGACGATCCACGATCCTCTCTTAAATTAATTTGTGAATACATCAAAAATGGAACAAATAAATGTTCCGAATTATCAACAAACACTTCACTAAATCCATTTGCAATACCAAGAGAAGGATAATCAAAACTACAACTAGCTATAAAAAAACGCCCTTCATATGCTAACAACAACTCTACGTAATTTGGGTATTCAATCTTTGCAACAACATAATCAGAATTAATTATTTCATTAATTAATTCATCTTTAACTGTAAAGCTAATTCTTTTATAGTGATAGTCTACATTGATTTTACCCGTTTTTCTTTTTCCAAAATTTAAAGTGACTCCGTTATCGAAACTAGTAATGCTTATTTCTTTTTCTGCTGATATTAGCAAATAATAACATGTTATTCCTATACAAATTAGTAATATTATTGTTATAGAAAACAGTAGCAACTTATTTTTAAATATTTTCATATTACACCATTATATTACCTTTGTTAAAACAAATTTCGTGGTTGATATAAGATCAGCAGGGTAATATGAATATTGTTCATTAGTAGCATTATTTGTTGCATTATACCAACCATCATTAACTATCACGAATTTTGCCACACTAGAGGTAGGCACATAAAAACACAATACTTTTACTTTGTATGTAACAGTGTACTCTGCATAGCCTACAGCATGCATGCTATGATCTGCACAAGAAAAAATAGACGTTTTGCCATTATCTATATTACTAACTAAATTAGAATATATGTTTAAATGATCACTATTCCCTTTCTTTTTGGAACGCCAAAAATAAAACGTATCTGTAACTAAAGAATCAATTTTATCTGATTTAGTACCCACTTTCTTTTTGTCTTTAGCATCTCTAAACCAATAGTTGTTGTCTTTAGCTATATTCATTATTGTTCGAAAAACATATTCCGTACCATTTGCATTTGCATTATGTGATTTCATCAACAAGGTGCTTGCGACTTCCGTACAGGTTCCATCCACTGCAACATCACCAGAAAGATAGTAGTAATTATTATAATGTGTGTTCATCGATGATTGAGCTATGTTTGGACTAGCAATTTTTGTTTGCTTAATAGCTGTAATTTGAAGGTCTTTTTTTCCTTTATGCGTATTCATCACATAAGATGTGACCTGAGATGAGTTTTGTAAAACGGATGCAGAAGTGCCAGTTACTGTTATTGGAACAATTAAAAAACTAAATACTGAAACAAAAGAAAAAAGTACAAGTAAAAATGTTACAATAGGAACTAAAAGTTTATGACTAAATGAACCCCACTTATTTAATTTGAACTTAATAAAAAACAAATGGGTTGGGGCTTGAACTGTATGTAGATAATTCATAAAATTTCCTCGCAAATCAATGATTAAAATACATTATAATTACTATATCATACTAGTTGATGAACAGTCAAGCATTAGCAACAAACTTTTTTAAAAATTTAACAAAAGTTAATTATCATAGTAACCTTAAATCCCCGTTTATTAACATATATCTGTCAAAACGAAATGCGTTTTACGTTTAAATTAATCTAAGAAAACCTTCAAAAATAAGGTTGTTTCTTTTACAAAATAAAAAATTTAATAAAATTTTATCTACGGTGTATCACAAATGTGCTTGTTTATATATGAAAATGGGTTTTTAATGGCTCTAAATATATTTCACGACAATATTCGATAACTGTAATTCAAAAAATTAACTCGTTTTTCATCAGATTTTAACTATGCTTCATTTTGTTATCACAATATAGTTGCATTTTTAGCTTTGTATGTTAACATTATGGTACCAATTGTAAGGATTTATTATGTTAGAATACAGTCCACATTAATTGATATCCCAGATGATAAAGGAGTCCACCTGAAAGCCACTGGACGAAATAGATTATGGTTTGTCTATAAATATACTAATCATTATCGCACCCCAGAAGGAAGGATGTGGCACGATGTACGATTATTGGAAAATATGACAAAACTACAGGTAGAATGTTTCCTAATGATAACTTTCTAAATTTTATCCAAGTGAAAGTATTCCCTATGAAATTGGTTATTATCATTATGGATTTTCATACCTTGTCTCAGAAGTGGCCAATGAGTTAGGGTTGACAGAAATTCTTGTAGATGTTTTAGGTGATATTGGATATAATATAGTGGTTATTGCCGCACACATAATACGCAATAGTAATGTGGTTGATGCAATTGATCATTGGTTAAAAGAAACGTTATTTCCAATACCACATTCAAATACAACTTCTCAAAAATGTAGCAAAATATTTGAGAGCTTGAAAACCTCAACTAGGACAAAATTTTTTAAAGAGTGGATTACAAAGAGTTCTTTTGGAAAGCATGTTTATTATGATCTAACTTCTGTTTCAACTTATTCTGATGAAATAACAGAATCAGAGGATGGATATAGCCGTGATGGAGAAGACCTCGCACAACTTAACATTGGGATGTTTTGCGATAAGGAATATGGAATACCTTTGTTTTATGAGCTATATAACGGATCTATTAATGATAAAACTAATCTGCCATATGTATTACAAAATGCAAAACTCTTATGGATTAATGATATTGATATTATTGTTGGTGTCGGATTTTGGAGCCCCGAGTCATTCAAGATGATGGACGAAATATCTACTTTATTCACAATTGGAATATCTCTGTATCATAAGGAAGCAAGAAAAGCAAGAGCAAATAATACTCAAATTGCAAGTGACATTAAATATGGTTTAGAAAGCTATAACATTACTGGAACTTTTACAGAGACCACTATTCATAATGTTTGTGGTAAAATTGCTCTGTATTAGGATGTAAATAAGTATTCAGAGAATTATGTAAAATTATTGAATACTATAAAAGCGGAAGAAAAGAACTCCAGTGCATGAGTACAATAAATTCAGATGAAATCAAAGATTATTCTAAACACTTCACGCTAAGAAAGCATGAAAATGATACAGGTTTTGGTTTTGAAAGAGATATAGAAAAAATTAATGCTCTTCTAAAAGGAGGTGGTTATTTTTGTTTTTTTACAAATGATATGAATTCGTCCTTAGATCAAATTCTTAAATATTATAGGCAAAAAGATGTAATTAAAAAAGTCTTTGCCCAGAATAAGGTAGAGATGTACGGTAATAGATTTAGAACACAAAATGATAAAACAACAGATGGTAAAATGTTCGCCATGTTTATCCTCTGTTTTGCAGTTGGAATTAAAATTACGTTTCTAGATATCTGTATAAGTACAAGATATTTATGAATAAATGCCGATTAAGTTACTACCATATTTATTTGGATTTTTTTTTAAGTCATGTGTTCTTTCTTAAAGTTCTTTTACTAAACAATTCTGTTAATCTTTTGAGTGACCAGGTTTCATAATCTAATTCTAGACCCATTTTTTCTACTATTGCTTTAAT